>JBLRXE010000386.1:0-2782 GCA_047920895.1 Roseovarius sp. | reverse complement strand
GACGGAATCTCTGGCCGCGTGCGCGAGATCACTGATGAGGGCGTGGCGGTGCAATGCGTCGGCGGACGCATCCTGATCAAGCGGGTGCGCCCCAAAGGCGGGGCCAAGATGCCTGCCGCCGAATGGGCGGCGTCGGTCGGGCTTGCGCCGGGGGCGACGCTGGGAAGCTGACTTGGACGCAATAGAAATGGGAGCGCATCATGGCTGACTTGGAAATGTTCCATGCCACCAAAGGAGGGCAGAGGCAGAGCTATGGCTGTGGGTCTGCCATGCTGATCCGTAGCGCCATAGTGACCGCTCCGGTTCCGGGCGACATGCCTCAGGCGCCGTTCCTTTCCATCAACGCTACAGGCGTTTCCAAAGAGTTTTATTGATCATGGGACAGAGCACACTTCACACCATCATGATGCCGGTTCGCGAAGACGGACGTGGACCGTTCCTGTTTGCCCATGCCGTCGCTTTGGCCAAACGCTATAATGCCCATGTGCGGGTTGTCCATTGTCATCCCAAAGCCGAGGACATGATGCCCTATGGCGTGGTGATCCCTGTTTTTCTGCGCAAGCAGCTGGAGGAGGCGACCAAGAAGCGGGCGGATTACGAACAGGGCTATCTGCGCGAAAAGTTTCTAGAGGATGCCAAGTGCCACGGCATCAGCGTGGAGCCGCGCGCCGTTGGCAAACCCACGGCAGCCTTTCGGGAATACGAGGGCAAGCAGGTCGAGGTCGTGCGCCATTACGGGCGATTGGCGGATCTGATCTGCGTGGCCAAGCCCAGCAAAGAAGAAAACCTTGGCTACAACACGTTGAAATCGGCGCTTTTTACGTCGGGTCGCCCGGTTCTTGTGTGCCCCGATACCGATCAGGTGTCATCGGATATCGGCAGCCATGTGGCGATCGGTTGGAACGGCTCGCTCGAGGCGTCACGCGCGGTGGCTCTGGCTATGCCGCTGATCGAGGGCGCGGATCAGGTCACGATCCTGACGGCGGGCCGGATCGAACATACCGCCACGCCAGAAGAGTTCCGGCATTACCTCGCGCAGCGCGGGATCACGTCCCAGATTCACACCTTTGATCGCAGCGGTAATGTTGGTCGGGCGCTGTTGGATAAATGCGCCAAAGTGGGGGCAAACATGCTGATCATGGGGGCCTATCATGAAAGCTATGAACGGGAATCGCTCTTGGGCGGTAACTCCGCGACAATTGTCGCGGAAGCGAAAATTCCCGTCGTCATGGTGCATTGAGGCCACGAGCATGAGGGACGGAAAACTTGTGGACAGAAAAGGGAGGGCGACCGCAAACTGAAATCTGGTTCGGATAAGCCCATAAAAACATGACCGAGGAGGGTCAAGGGCGTGTCGGGACCTCTATCACATCTGGCCATCTAGAGAGGCCATCAACGGGAGGAAAGCATGAATATTCTGAATACGTTAGTTATCGGCATCGCCGCGCTTGGACTTTCGGCGCCAGCAGCAATGGCACAGTGGCAACCGCGCAAGCCGGTCGATTTTGTGATCATGGCCGGACCGGGCGGTGGCGCGGACCAGATTGCCCGGTTCATTCAGTCGGTGGCGGAAAAGAAGAAACTCACCAACCGACCGCTCATTCCCAACAACAAGGGTGGCGGTTCCGGTGCCGAGGCGCTGATCTGGCTCAATTCCACGAACGATCCCGATCACACCATTCTGGTGACGCTCAACTCGTTCTTCTCCACACCGATCCGTCAGCCGGATCTGGGTATCGACATCCAGACCTTTACTCCGATTGCGATGATGGGCGTCGATCCCTTTGCACTCTGGGTCCATAAGGACAGCGGCATCGAAAACTTCGAGCAGTGGGTTGAGACGGTCAAGGCGGCGGATGGCGAATATATCACCGGCGGCACAGGCACGGGTCAGGAAGACAGCATCGTTTTCGCCTATGTGAACGATGCGTTCGACCTCAAGACCAAGTATATCCCCTTTGATGGTGGTGGTGCGGTCGCAGCGGCCCTTGCTGGCCAGCAGATCCAGGCAACCGTGAACAACCCCTCTGAAGCGCGCGGTTTCTTCGCGTCCGGAGATTTGCGGCCGTTGCTGGTATTCTCGGACGAGCAGATGCCGATTTATGAGGGCATCCCGACCATCAAGGAAAAAGGACATGATTTCAGCTACTACAACCAACGTGCGGTTGTTGGTGCGCCGGGCATGTCCGATGAGGCCGCGGCCTATTACCAGGCGCTGTTTACCGAGATCTTCAATTCGGACGAATGGCAGGGCTATCTTGAGGCAGAGGCCATGTCGGCCTTGTGGATGAACCCGGAGGAACAGCGTGAATACTGGAAATCGCAGGTCGATGTCCACACCGAACTGCTTGCTGGGTTCAAGTAACGTAATGCGGTTCTGAAACAAGGGAGGGCTAGCCATGCGTGTTGGCGAATTGATCACGGCGGGCGTGCTGGCCCTCCTATCCGTCTATTTGATGTACAAGGCTTCTGCGAACGGGATCGGCTTTGTCGCCGGCACCGGTCCACAAGGCGGCTTCTGGCCATTCTGGCTGTCTTTGGGAATGTTGATCTCGACCGGCTTTGTCGCGCTGAACTGGGTGCGCGGGGTGTCTCCGGCGTCGCGCTCGGAGGAGCCGGTGCTCGACGATTTCGGCCTCAAGACTCTGCTCCTTGTCGGGGGGGGGATCATCGGCTTTGTTGCGCTGATTGACGTCCTGTCGATGTATGGCGCGGTTGCGGTCTTCATGCTCTATTACCTCAAGATCCTGGGCCGGCACAGCTGGACCCTGACCTTGCCGAT
>JBLRXE010000385.1:0-2788 GCA_047920895.1 Roseovarius sp. | reverse complement strand
GCACGCCTGGACCCAATTATGAGCCGGGGATGGAGTTGCACGGCAAGTATGTATTCCTGAGCGAGGGCGTGCGCGGGTCGCTCGCCAAAGAGGTCATCGCCAAATACGATCTGTCAAAGGGCAAAGAGCCGCAGAAATTCGGCCTTGGCATGAAAGAGATTTGGGAGGTCGATCCCGACAAGCATCGCCCCGGCACCGTTACACATACCATGGGCTGGCCGCTGGGCAGCAACGCGGGCGGCGGATCGTTCATCTATCACCTCGAAAACAATCAGGTCTATGTGGGTTTTGTGGTGCATCTGAACTACAAGAATCCGCATCTGTTCCCTTACATGGAGTTCCAACGCTTCAAGCATCATCCGATGGTGGCCGAACTTTTGAAGGGCGGCAAGCGCGTGGCCTACGGCGCGCGGGCGATTTCTGAGGGCGGATATCAGTCGATGCCAAAGATGGTGGCGCCGGGTGTCGCGCTCTTGGGCTGTTCGGTGGGCATGGTGAACGTGCCGCGTATCAAGGGCAACCACAACGCCATGCTCTCGGGCAAGGCGGCGGCGGAGGCGGCGCATGAGGCGATCAGGGCCGGGCGCACAGGCGACGAGTTGACCGCCTATGAGACCGAGGTGCGCGAGGGGGCGATCGGAAAAGATCTCAAGAAAGTGCGCAATGTCAAACCGCTCTGGTCCAAATTCGGGCTGGTGACGTCACTTGTGGCAGGTGGGTTCGACATGTGGACCAACAGCATCGGTGTCAGCCTGCTTGGCACACTGAGCCACGGCAAGACCGACGCTGCGGCGACCGGGCTGGCCAAGGACCACAAGCCCATCGACTATCCCAAGCCCGATGGCAAGCTGAGCTTTGACCGCCTTACCAATGTCAGCTTCTCGATGACCAATCACGAGGAAAGCCAGCCTGCGCATTTGCAACTGAAGGATGCCGGCGTGCCCATTGGCGTGAACCTGCCGGCATATGACGAGCCCGCGCAGCGGTATTGCCCGGCGGGTGTCTATGAGGTGGTGCGCGAAGAAGGCAAGGACCCGCGTTTCGTCATCAACTTTCAGAACTGCGTGCATTGCAAGACCTGCGACATCAAGGACCCGAGCCAAAATATCAACTGGGTCACGCCGCAGGGGGGGGATGGGCCGAACTATCCCAACATGTAAGAATTGCGTGATCCTTGGGGCGCGGCGCGGCAATTGTGCTGCCCCGCATTGCCTTGGGGGGGCGGGCATATTACCTTTGCGAGAACCCAGACCATAAAAGGCAGGACAGCGTGACCCATCGACCCCTTGCAACGCTCGTATTCACCGCCCTTTTGCAGGTCACGCCCCTGCCCGCGATGGCAGAGGCCTCCTCTGGCGCCTATCTTGCCGCACAACAGGCCCGCGCCTCGGGGGATTTTGCCGCTGCCGCGCAGTATTATGCGCAGGCACTGACCCGTGATCCGTCCAATCCGGCACTCCTGGAAAATGCCACGATCGCCTATCTGGCGCTGGGCAAGCTGACGCCTGCGGTCGCGGTCGCGCGCAAGATAGAGGCGGACGGGCTGCGCAGTCAGGTCAGCCAGATGGCGCTGGTGGCGGACGAGACGCGCGAGGGGGAATGGGATGCGCTACTGGCGCGGATTGCAGATGATCGCGGGGTCGGTGATCTGGCGGATGGGATGATCGCGGCTTGGGCCGACCTTGGCAAAGGGGATATGACTTCGGCACTGGCGCGGTTCGATACCGTGGCCAAGGAGCGCGGATTGCGCAGCTTTGCGATCTATCACAAGGCGCTGGCGCTGGCCTCGGTCGGAGATTTCGAAGGCGCGGACAAGGTGTTCAGTGGCGAAGATGATGGCCCGATCCAACGCACCCGGCGCGGGGTGATCGGCTGGTCGCAGGTGCTGAGCCAGTTGGGCGAACAGGACCGTGCCGTCAGCATCATTGATGATACCTTCGGCAGCGCGCTCGATCCCGAAGTCGAAACTCTGCGCGCCCGTCTGGTGGCGGGTGAGAGCCTGCCCTTCGACTTGGTCAACAGTGCCTCGGACGGGATTGCCGAGGTGTTCTTTTCCCTCGGTCGCGCACTCCGGCAAGAGGCCAATGACGAATACGTCCTGATCTACGCCCGCGTAGCCGAGATGATCAAGCCGACCCATGTCGATGCTGTGTTGATGGCTGCTGATCTTCTGGAGGGTCTGGAACGCTACGATCTGGCCATTGATGCCTACAAGAAGGTGCCGCGCGATCATCCGTCTTATCATCTGGCAGAGCTGGGTCGCAGCGACGTGCTGCGCCGCGCGGGTAAACCGGACGCGGCAATTGAAGTGCTGGAGCAACTCGCAATCGTCTATCCAAACCTCCCCGAAGTGCATGTGGCGGTTGGCGATCTGCACCGCTCGCAAGAGAATTTCGCCGCCGCCGTGCCCGCCTATGACCGGGCGCTTGATCTCTATCAGGAACGTAGCACCGATCAGTGGTTCGTCCGCTACGCCCGCGCCATCAGCCACGAACGGCTGGATAACTGGCCCGAGGCCGAGACCGATTTCCGCCGGGCGCTGGAGTTGAACCCGGATCATCCGCAGGTGCTGAATTACCTCGGCTATACGATGGTGGAAAAGCACATCAATCTGGATGAGGCGCTCAATATGATTGAGCGTGCGGTCGCCGCACAGCCCGAGAGCGGCTATATTGTCGATAGCCTCGGATGGGTGCTCTATCGCCTTGGCCGCTATGACGAGGCCATCGTGCAGATGGAGCGCGCTGCCGAATTGATGCCGACCGATCCGGTGGTCAATGACCATCTG
>JBLRXE010000384.1:0-2792 GCA_047920895.1 Roseovarius sp. | reverse complement strand
CCAGCGGCGTTAGCCCCGGCATGCCCGCCGCCGTCATGCAGCGCACCATCCAGCGTTGAAAGGCGTGGTTCGCCATGGTCAGAGCAAACTCCATCTCTGAGAGTTCCGGCAATCCTGAATTGGCCAGATGCGCCGACGAGACGACAGGCCCTAACGGGCGAGCATTGTCTGGGGTATCCATAGGGCAATCTCCGGAAAGAATGTCAGAATGGCGGTGGCCAGCACCAGCAGCAAAAAGAAGGGAAAGGCATAGCGCGCGATCTCGAAAATGCTGCGCCCAGTGATGGATTGCAGCACAAAGAGGTTGAACCCAACCGGCGGCGTGATCTGGCTCATCTCCACCACCAGAACAAGAAAGATGCCAAACCAGATCGGATCTATCCCCGCCGCAAGGACCATTGGAAGGATGACCGAGGTTGTCAGAACGACGATCGAAATGCCATCGAGGAACATTCCTAACACGATGAAAAACACCACCAGCGCCGCCAGGAGCGCATGTGCCGAATAGCCCTGTTGCCCGATCCATGCCGCCAGCGCGCGCGGGATACCAGTATAGCCCATGGCTACGGTCAAAAATGCTGCTCCCGCAAGAATAAAGGCAATCATGCAGGTCGTGATCGTCGCTCCCCGCAGCGCGTCCCATGTGCTTTTCCAATCGAGCGAGCCCCCGACCGCAGAGAGGATCATCGCGCCCAACACACCCACAACAGCGGCCTCCGTGGGTGAAGCAAGGCCAGTGTAAATTGACCCGATCACGGCTATGATTAACAGAATTGTTGGACCCAACAGGGTTAGCGCACGCAGCTTATCACCCCAGGTTGTGACGGGCTCACGTTCCGGCATGAGATCCCGATGCGTTAACGCCCAGATCATCGTATAGCCAGAGAAAAGCGCCGCGAGTAAAAGCCCTGGCCCGATCCCCGCTAGAAAAAGCCGGGCAATGCTCTGCTCCGTCGCGGCCCCATAGACGATCAGGATGATCGAGGGTGGGATTAGAAAGCCGAACGTGCCCGATCCTGCCAGCGTGCCGATGATCATCCGGTCATCATAGCCGCGCTTGGTCAGTTCCGGCACGGACATACGCCCAACCGTCGCTGTCGTCGCGGCAGACGAGCCTGAGACTGCGGCGAAGAGCGCACAGCCAAAGATATTGGCATGCAAGAGCCGCCCCGGAAGTCGCCCCGTCAGCGGGGCAAGACCCGAGAACATATCCGACGATAGCCGCGAGCGGAACAGGATCTCGCCCATCCAGATGAACATCGGCAGCGCTGTCAGATCCCAGATGTTGAGCGCGCCCCAGACCTTGGTGGCAAATACCAGTTCCGCAGGCGCTGAGCTGGCCAAAACCATCGCGACCAGCCCAACGGCGATCAGGGCGAATCCAACCCAAAGACCAAGCACCAGAACGCCAAAGAGCACGACCATCAGGATCAGCGACAGCAGTTCAATGCCCATCCGGACCGCCTTTCCTGTCTTCTGCCCGCTGGAATGCGGGCGTAGTTCCGCGCAACACAGCAATCAGCTCATCGCAGAGCGCCAGCCAAAAAAGTGCCAATCCCAGCACCATTACCCCTTGCGGAATCCAGAGCGGAAACCTTGCCAGTCCAAAGGACACCGCGTTGAAACTCCATGAATCCCATGCCTGTACCCCCGTGCTATAGAGCGCAAAACCGCCAAGCCCGAGCGCCAGCAATAGCGAAATACCCGCCAGAAATCGGGCAATGCTGCGCGGGACAGCATGTGACAGGATCGTCACCCTCACATGTCCCCCCGCACGCAGGGTGCCGGCCAATGACAGAAAAACCGCGCCAACAAACAGAAATCCCCCCAGTTCCGAAAGGGATGTAATGGCAATGCCCACAGGCTCTTGCCCCAGAGCCAGCAATGTCTTGTCGATCACCCGGCCTATTACTTGGATCAGAACAAGCAAGGCAATTGCAACCAGCGACAGCGCCGCCAGCAGCAATCCCCCACCATACAGACGGTCAAGCGGCCTGCATACCATCCCGCAGCCTCCCTTATGTCAGAGGATGGTGGCGCGGGTCACGGCCCGCGCCACTGCCGTTCAGCGTGAGGTGTAAGCGGACAGAATTGCCGCGCCGACATCTCCGGCACCTGCCTTCCACTCTGTCGTCATGGTTTTTCCAATAGCTCGAAGCTCTCGGGCGAGATCCGCGGAGGGCAACGACACCTGCATACCGTTTTCCTTGAGGATCGCGATCTTCTCTTCCGTTTCGGCCATCGACATTTGCCACCCACGCGCCTCAGCCATGGCCGAGGCTTCAAAGAGCGCCTGCTGTTGGTCCTCGGGCAGTGCTTCAAACGCTTTGGTGTTCACAAAGACAATGTTCTTGGGCAGCCAGGCTTGCGTGTCGATGTAATGGCTGACGAAATCCCATGCCTGAGAGGCCACGCCGGTCGAGGGCGATGTGATCATCGCCGCCACGCGCGACGTCGAGAAGGCCGTCGGAATATCCCCGGCCTCAACCGTCGTCGGCACTGCGCCCATCAACTGAGCCAGCCGTTCGGTCGCGGTGTTGTAGGCTCGGAAACTGACACCTTTCATTTGCGCGACCGAGGTCACGTCTTCGGTAAGATAAAGGCTTTGGCCCGGCCATGGCACCGTATAGAGCAAGGTCAGCCCCTGCGCTGACAGCTTGGCACTGATCGCGTCCCGCGACGCATCCCAGAGCTTTTTGGCATCTTCATAACTTGCTGCCAGAAACGGCACCGAATCGACGCCGAACACCGCATCTTCATTGGCCAGCTGCGACATCAGGATTTCCCCGATG
>JBLRXE010000383.1:0-2839 GCA_047920895.1 Roseovarius sp. | reverse complement strand
GCGGCTACATCGGCATCTACCACTACATGAGCGCCAAGCACTTGCATCGCTACGTGAAGGAGTTCTCTTTCCGCCATAACACGTCGTGAACTGGCCCCCATTTCGACCGGACAGTCAGGCATGAACATGGAGGCTCAGGCCTATGCCTGAGCACGTGCTTATGTCTGGAATTGAGATCATCAATGATGGCGGTCGCCGGCGCCGCTGGTCGTCGGCCGAGAAGCTCCGGATCGTCGAGGAGACGCTGGACGGCCGGGAGAGCATTTCCGTAAGCGTTCTCGGGCCCCCACCTTCTGCCTATCCGTCTGATCTGCGATTCCGCGCTTGATGGAGATTGGGCAGGAGTTTCGCGATGGCGACTACGGTGGAGTTTCTCAGGGACTACGGGGTAGAGATACGGGCGAACGGCCAGAAGCGCTGGCCTGATGAGGTCAAGGCGCAGATTGTGGCGGAAAGCCTGAAGCCGGGCGCGACGGTGAATGCGGTCGCGGCGCGGTACGGGCTTCGGGCGAACCATTTGTCGGAGTGGCGCGGGCGGGCGCGTGACGGCCGCTTGGTGTTGCCAGCTTTGGACGACGATGTGTTCGGCTTTGTGCCGGTTGTTCGGTCGGTGGGCGACCGGGCTGCTTTGTCTCCACCAGAGGCCGGAACGCGTGATCGCAACTGGATCGAGATCGCCTTTGGGGAAGTGACAATTCGGGTGGACTGCGCCACGGGGGCCGAAAGAATTGCCGCGATCGTCCGGGCGATCGGATCCCCGGTATGATGTTTCCGTCGAACCGAGTGCGGGTTCTGGTCTCGACGCAGCCCATAGATTTCCGCAAAGGTCATGACGGGCTGGCGGCGCTGGTATCATCGGTTTTGCGCAAGGACCCGTTCACGGGCACCGTGTTTGTGTTCCGGTCGCGCCGGGCAGATCGGTTGAAGCTTTTGTATTGGGATGGCACCGGCCTGGTGATGGCCTACAAACGGCTGGAGGACGCGACCTTCACTTGGCCTGCCATCAAAGACGGGATGATGGCGCTCAACCATGCCCAGTTTGAGGCGCTGTTTGCCGGATTGGACTGGCGCCGCGTGAAGGCGCTGGAGACCCGCCCGCCAGCTGCGGCAGAATGAATCATCTGATTGATTTTGCGTGTTTTTACAAGGGGTTTCTGATAGAAATCACCTATGTCAAACGCCCCAACCCTCGACCTTTCCGCCATACCGATTGCGCAGCGCGCAGCGGTCTTGGCATTGTTGGATGAGGTTGCGGCGCTCAAGGATATCACCAAACGCCAGGAGCATCTGATCGCCGAATTGAACCATGCCCTGCATGGCAAGCGATCAGAAAAGCTGACCGAGGACGAGCGGCAGCTGGCCTTCGAGGACCTGTCAATCGCGCTGGCCGAGGTCGAGGCGGAAAAGGAAAATCGGGCCACAAAGGCAGGTGATGGGGCGTCCACCAAGCCTGCGCCAAAACGAACCATCGGCAATCTGCCAGCTGATCTGCCGCGCGTCGAGGAGGTCATCGAACCCGCCAGCCTGATCTGCCCTTGTGGCTGCGGCCTCATGCACAAGATCGGCGAGGATCGCACCGAACGGCTGGACATCGTGCCCGCGCAGCTGCGCGTCATCGTGACCGTGCGCCCGAAATATGCCTGCCGGACCTGCACTGACGGGGTGACCCAAGCGCCTGCGCGCGCCCATCTGATCATGGGCGGCCTACCGACCGAGGCGACCATCGCCCATGTGCTGGTCTGCAAGTATGCGGACCACCTGCCATTGTATCGCCAAAGCCAGATCCTCGGGCGGGCGGGCCTCGATCTGCATCGTGCGGTGCTGGCCATGTGGGTGGGCAAGGCTGCATTCCATCTGAAACCCGTCGTTGACCGGCTGGCCGAGCACCTGAAGCGGTCGGATAAGCTGTTCATGGACGAAACCTCTGCCCCAGTGCTGGATCCGGGGCGCGGGGCAACCAAGACCGGATATCTCTGGGCATTGGCTCGCGATGATCGACCGTGGGGCGGCGAGGACCCGCCCGGCGTTGTCTACTTCTATGCCCCGGACCGCGCGGGGGTGAATGCCGAAAACTTCCTGACAGGCTTCGATGGCATCCTGCAGATCGACGGATACACCGGCTATAATCGGCTGACACAACCCTCGCGCAAGGGCGGCGCACCCATTCGGGTAGCGCATTGCTGGGCGCACGCACGGCGTAAACTCAAGGAAGTCTTTGACCGTGACGGCTCCGCGATTGCCGCGGAAGGCCTGCGCCGCATCGCCGAGTTCTATGCCATCGAGGCCGATATCCGTGGCATCTCGCCCGGCCAGCGCCTGTCCGCCCGTCAGGCCCGCACCGCGCCACTGGTCGCAGCCTTCGGAGAATGGCTTCAGGCGCAGCGCCGCAAGATCTCCGGCAAATCCCGGCTGGGGGAAAAGCTCGCCTACATCCACAACCACTGGGACGGGCTACAAACCTTCCTGACTGATGGCCGCGTCGAGATCGACTCCAACAGGGTCGAAAACCTGATCCGCCCAATAGCCCTTAATCGCAAGAACGCTCTCTTCGCCGGTCACGACGAAGGCGGCATCGCTTGGGGCCGCATCGCGTCACTGATCGAGACATGCAAGATCAATGGCGTCGAACCCTTCGCATACCTCAAGGCCACCCTGACCGCGATCGCCAACGGCCATCCCCAAAGTCGCCTCGATGACCTGCTGCCCTGGAACTTCAAGCCGTCAAGCTAGGCAAGCCGTGATGCCCTGCGAACGCTTACTGCGCGGCCGTGGAACCCGCTTCTCGCCCGAGGCCCGGCCTTGGCCTGTCTGCGCCTTCAGCGCCGCAATGCCGGTCTCG
>JBLRXE010000382.1:0-2841 GCA_047920895.1 Roseovarius sp. | reverse complement strand
CGGGCGAGGGGCTGGCACATCTGGCCCTGCCCGAAGCAGCCCAGCGCGATCTGGCGGCGGGTTATCTCCTGCACCCCGCGCTGATGGACATCGCGACCGGCTGGGCCATGGGGCTGATCTCGGGCTATGACGGGTCCGATCTCTGGGTGCCCATGTCCTATGGGTCGCTCAGCGTCCATGCCCCCTTGGGGGCCGAGGTCTGGTCCCATGTCCGCAACGCCGCCCAAAACCACGCGAGCGATGAAACCGCACGCTTTGACATCACGCTTTGTGATGCCGCAGGCCGGGTGCTGATCGAGATCACCGATTTTGCCCTCCGCAAACAGGTGGGCGGGCTGACCCTCACCCCGCCGCGCGCCAGCGAAATCCGCTTCGAGGGCCAGACCGAGAGCGCCCCCGCAAGCCCCGTCGAAGAGCGCCTGCGCCACGCCTTGCGCGAAGGCATCCGCCCCGCCGAGGGGGCCGAGGCCTTTCGTCGGGCCTTGGCGCAATCCGCACCGCAAATCCTTGTCTCCTCGCTCGACCTGCCCGCGCTCATCGCGCAGGCCGAGGCGGGCGCGCGCAGCACCGACACCACCGGACAACGCTTTGAACGCCCCGATCTCGACAGCGATTTCGTCGCCCCCGAGGGCGAGATCGAGACGCGGCTTGCGGGTTTCTGGTCGGACCTTCTCGGGCTGGAACAGGTCGGCGCCGCGGACTCATTCTTTGACCTTGGCGGTCATTCCCTGATCGCGGTCCGCCTCTTTGGCATGATCCGCAAGGCGTATCGCGTCGATCTGCCCATTTCGATCCTGTTCGAGGCCCCCACCATCCGCGCCTGTGCCGCCCTCATCGCGGCGCAGATCGGACCGCAAGAGGCAAGACAGGACGCGCCCACCCCTTCTGAGCCACAGCGCCGCTTTACCCATCTCGTGCCGATGCACCGGGGCGAAGGCGGGCCGAAAACGCCCTTCTTCCTCGTCGCGGGCATGTTCGGCAATGTGCTGAACCTGCGCCATCTGGCGCATCTCTTGGGCGAGGATCGGCCCTTTTACGGCCTTCAGGCGCGCGGCCTCTATGGTGGCGCCGCCCCCCATGACGATCTGACCGAGGCCGCAGCCGACATGATCGCTGAACTCCGGCAGGTGCAGCCGCACGGCCCCTATCTCTTGGGTGGGTTCTCGGGTGGCGGCATCACCGCCTATGAAATGGCACAGCAATTGCGCGCGGTGGGCGAGGATGTGGCGCTGATCGTGATGCTTGACACGCCACTGCCGCAACGCCGCCCGCTCTCACGCCGCGACCGGCTGATGATCCAATGGCAGGAGCTCAAGGCCGGTGGCCCGCTCTATCCCCTGCGGTGGGCGGCGCGGCGGATCGCATGGGAAATCACCAAACGACGCCCCAAACCAGAGGCGGAAACCGACGCGCATCAATTCCACGACAGCGCCATCGAGGCAGCCTTTTACCGCGCCATCGCCAAATATCACGTCCGGCCATGGGCGGGCGCGCTGCATCTCTTCCGCCCGCCGCTGGTGGGCAAATGGCAGGTGTCCGAGGGGCGTTGGATCAGCAGCGAGCGTGCCTATGTCCTGCCGGACAATGACTGGACTGGCTCTGCCCCGCAGGTGCAGGTCACAGAGGTGCCCGGCACTCATGATTCCATGGTGCTCGAACCCAATGTGCGGGTCTTGGCCGCACGCCTGCGCCGGGTGATCGCAACCGCAGAAACCACGCAAGCCGCCCCCGATCACCGCAAGGCCGCCGAATGACAGCCCCCCGCGTCCTCTCCATCGTCCTCAACTGGCGCACGCCTGACATGAGCCTCAAGGCAGCAGCGGCCGCCCGCCGAGCCATGCAGGGAATCGCGGGCGAGATTGTGCTGGTGGACAACGCCTCTGGCGATGGCTCGTTCGAGACGATGCAGGCAGGCGTGGCCGGTTGGGACCGCGTGCGCGTGGTGCAATCCGGGCATAATGGCGGCTTTGGTGCAGGCAACAACGCAGGTATGCGCGCCGGTCTCAGCGACGGCACGCGCCCCGATTACGTCTATATCCTCAATTCCGATGCCTTTCCCGCCTCGGATGCCATTGCCGCATTACTCACGCATCTTGAGGCACATCCCAAAACCGGCCTTGCAGGCAGCCATATCCACGGCCCCGATGGCGCGGCCCATGTCACCTGTTTCCGCTTTCCCTCCGCCTTGGGCGAATTCGAAGGGGCGGCACGGATCGGCCCGATCAGCCGCCTCTTGCACGCCCACACCGTGCCCCTGCCCGTGCCCCAGACCACGCAACCCGTCGATTGGCTGGCCGGTGCCAGCCTGATGATCCGCCAAGACGTGCTTGATGAGATCGGCGGCTTTGACGAGCGTTTCTTTCTCTATTTCGAGGAAACCGACCTCTGCCTGCGCGCCGCGCGCGCAGGCTGGCGCACCGATTTTGTGGCCGACAGCCGGGTCGAACATATCGGATCGGTCAGCACAGGGATGAAGGGCTGGAACCGCGTGCCCGCCTATTGGTTCGCCTCGCGCCGGTATTATTTCACCAAGAACCACGGTGCTGCCTATCTCGCCCTTGTCACGCTGGCGCATTTGCTGGGCGCCGGGCTTGGCACGCTCTGGCGGCTCCTGCGGCGCAAGGGCGCAGGCCGCCCACCACATTTCCTGCGCGATCTGGTGCTGGGCGATCTTGGCGCAGCGCTGAACAGGCAAAAAAGGATCAAGACATGATGCAATCCCTCTTGATCGGCAATGAATCCCTCGCCCTGCACTGTGGCGAGGCGTGGCTGGCGCGCGGGCACACAATCAAGGCGGTGATTACCCGTCACGCGGATGTGGCGGCATGGGCCGAGGCCAAG
>JBLRXE010000381.1:0-2849 GCA_047920895.1 Roseovarius sp. | reverse complement strand
GGTTTTATGTCTTTGCCTGCCCCCCGGCAGGCGCTGCCCGGCGGTGCCGCCGGGCGGGGGATATCGGCGATGGCGCGTGTTATGCAGAGGTCTTAATCCGGCTCTGGCACCGCTGCCGATGCGGTGCCAGAGCCTTTGGTGCAATGGCGGTGCTACCCCAGATGATGCGTGTCCGGCAGGCCGTAAACCGGTGTGTCGATGCCTTCCATCCGCGCTTTCAGTTGCAGGGACAGAAACTGCGAATAATGGCGCGACTGGTGCAGGTTGCCACCATGGAACCACAGCGCCTCTTGCTGGGTGGGTTTCCACATATTGCGCTGCTCGCCAACCCATGGGCCGGGGTCTTTGGGCGTGTCTGACCCAAGGCCCCAGCATTTGCCCACCTTATCGGCCACATCCTGCCCGATCAGATCCGCCGCCCAGCCGTTCATCGAGCCATATCCGGTGGCATAGACAATCAGATCCGCCTGCAATTTGGTGCCATCCTCCAGCACCACCCCATCGGGGACGATTTCCCTGACATTGCCATGCGCCAGTTTGATTTTGCCATCAATGATCAACTGGCTTGCGCCCACATCGATGTAATAGCCCGAGCCACGGCGCAGATATTTCAAAAACAGGCCAGACCCGTCCGCGCCCCAATCCAGCCAGAACCCGGCTTTCTCCAGCCCTGCGTAGAAATCGGCGTCGACCTCGCGCATCTGGTCATAAAGCGGGATCTGGAATTCGTGCAAAATCCGGTAGGGCAGGGAGGCGAAGATCAGATCGGCCTTTTCCGTTGTGACCCCGCTGCGCACGGCCTGTTCGGAATAAAGCGCGCCAAGCCCGATATCCATCAGCGTGTCCGAGCGCACGATATGGGTGGAGGAGCGCTGCACCATCGTCACGTCAACATCGTTTTCCCACAACGCAGCGCAGATATCATGGGCCGAGTTGTTCGCGCCGATGACAACCGCTTTCTTGCCGCCATAGGCGTCCGGTCCGGGGTGTTTTGACGAATGGTGCTGATCCCCTTTGAAACTGTCCATGCCGGGAAAGACGGGCAGGTTTGCCTTGCCCGACATGCCTGTGGCCAGCACCAGTTGCCGTGGCTTCAGCGTCACCTGTTCACCGTCACGATCCACGATCAGCGTCCATTCCTGTGTCGCCTCGTCATAGGTGGCGGATGTGCAGGTGCTGCGGGTCCAGTAATTCAGCTCCATGACTTTGGTATACATCTCCAGCCAGTCGCCGATTTTGTCTTTGGGGGCAAAGACTGGCCAGTTTTCGGGGAATTTGATGTAGGGCAGGTGGTCATACCAGACCGGATCATGCAGGCAGAGCGATTTGTAGCGGTTGCGCCAGCTATCGCCGGGGCGGTCGTTCTTTTCCAGAATGATCGTTGGCACCCCCAGTTGGCGCAGCCGCGCCCCAAGAGCGATGCCGCCCTGACCGCCGCCCACGATCACCACATAGGGTTGGGTTTTGTAGCCAAGATCGCGCAGCTCTGCCTCGTGATCTTCTTTCCACGTGGGGCGGTTCTTGGCCGCGCCATGTTTGGCCCCGAGCGGGCGGTTAAAGCCCGAGGGTTCCTCGTGCCCCTTCAGTTCGACCATGCTGGTCAGCAGGGTCCAGATCTTGCCATCCTTCAGCCGGACCATGCCATAGCCACGCGATACGGCGGTGTCAAAGCTGATCCATGCGGTGGTCACACCGCCCTCTTCGGTTGCGGTTTCCCCATCGGCGATGCGCCAGCCGCTGGGCTGGGCGGTGGCCAGTTGGTGTTGCAGCATATCCGCAATCTCTGCGGGGCCTTCGCAGGTTTTGATATTCCATGTAAAGCTGACCAGATCGCGCCAATAGCTGTCATCCAGAAAATGGCTGACGGCTGCGTTGATATCGCCCTGTTCCAGCGCTGCGCCGAAATCGGACAAGACCTGCGTCACGTGATCCTGTGCTGTTGTGTCAAGCATCGTTTCCTCCCTTTTGTTGATCCTCCGGGGGGGAGTGTTGCGGTGCGGCGGCGTTCTGTCATCCGTTGCAAGCTGGTTTTGCGTGGTTGGGGGCAAAAACATCGCGGCGGCGTTGCGCCTGCAACAAGGCGCAACATCCGCGCAACATGGGTCGGAACATGGGGGGCTAGTGGATTGAATCCAACATTTGGAACCCTCGGTTTCTGGCGGCGATGATGTCGTCGGGATTGGCGCGCCATGTGAATGGTTTGGCTTCGGTGGTGTTGTGTTCGTCGATGAAGCGGGTGATGGCGGCTTGGAGGTCGGAGACGGATCGGAACACACCGTTCTTGAGCCTGCGCCGTGTGAGTTTGGCGAAGAACCCTTCGACTGCGTTGAGCCAGGACGATGATGTCGGGATGAAATGAAACGTCCATCGGGGATGACGTTCCAGCCACCGTCGGACGTTTGAGTGCTTGTGGGTGCAATAGTTGTCGAGGATCACGTGGATGGCCTTGTCTGCAGGGATGTCACGCTCGATCTGATTGAGAAAGCTGATGAACTCCTGATGCCGGTGGCGCTGCATGGTCTGGCCGATGACTGATCCGTCCAACACGTTGAGCGCGGCGAACAGCGTCGTTGTGCCGTTGCGTTTGTAATCGTGGGTCATGCTCGGCCCGCGTCATCTTCAGCGGCAGACCGGGTTGGGTGCGGTCAAGCGCTGTTAATTGCCACTGAGAATTGACCCGGCAACTGCCAAAATTGTCACTGAGAACTGACCCATGTGCAACCTTGCCCCAGCTTAAACCAGTTGGGGGCATATGGAGTGATCGAGATGGGATTTTTGAAGGTTATCAGGACATGGGCGCTGCGAGACAAGATGCCCATTCGCGAGATTGCGCGGCGCACGGGCATTTC
>JBLRXE010000380.1:0-2895 GCA_047920895.1 Roseovarius sp. | reverse complement strand
ATGACCGCCGGTCACTTCCTAGGTGCCGGTCTGTTCGGGATGTTTCTCTGCCTCTGCTGGTGGCGAGTGCCAGCTTTGCAACGGAGATATCAATGCCTGAACAGCACCTTTCACCACCGCGAGAGCGTCCTGCACCCTTATTGTCGGGAATGTACACGCGTCAGCAGTTGGCCGTGGAACTCGGCTTCACCTGTGACACGCTCTGCCGCTGGGAAGCCCGCCAAATTGGCCCGCCTTGCACGCGCATCGGGCGACGGGTTTTGTATCGCCGTGATGCAGTCGAGGCCTGGCTCCTTGAACTGGAAAATAGCCGCGCCAATCGTGCGCGTCGTGGGGGGCGTCGATGAGCATCCCCCTGCCCTTCCGCAAGCGCGGCAACCGCACCCAGCGCGACCAAGCCCGTCGGGCCTGGATAGACGAGAAGCTGCAAGAGGCGCGCATCGTCGTCGCCGATGTCGTGAACCATTCTGACCATCTGCTTCGGCTGGCCTGCAATGTTCTGGTTCAGCATGGCGAGACACATACCGAGCGAGAGGATGCGCGCATTCTGTTGGTTGTGTTGGACGCCAAATCTACTGGACGCATCGATCGTTCCCGATCTGAGCCGGAGGACCGCCGATGAAGCGCCGCGCCACACCAGAAGCCGATCTGCAGCGGATGGTGGTCCAGGCCCTACGCTTTGCCCTGCCCAAGGGCGCGATCGTCCATCACTGCGCAAACGAAGTAACCGAGGCAGGACCACTCGGCGCAAAGCGTCAAGCCATCCTGGTCGGTATGGGCGTCCATCCGGGCTTTGCCGATCTGATGGTGCTCTGCGACGAGCGCGTGCTGTTTCTGGAGCTGAAATCCCAGAAAGGCAAACTCAGCCCGGATCAGGAGGCGTTTCGCGATGCCGTGCTGGCGCAGGGGCACGCCTGGGCCCTGGTGCGCAGCCTCGATGATGCGCTGGGCGCGCTGGCAGATCACGGCTTCACCACGCGCGTCGTGCGGCCCGACGCGATGAAGGGTGCGGTCGCGGCATCCCGGAGGGCTACGCTATGAGCCATGCCGCCACCAACTGGGCCATCCAGCAACGTGGGCTCAAGCCCACCACCAAAATCGTGCTCTGGCACCTTTGCGACCGGTTCAACCCTGACTATGGTTGTTTCCCCTCACAGGCCCAGCTGGCCTATGATTGCGAGATCAGCCGCGCCACTCTAAACCGCCATCTCGACGACCTCGAAGCCTGCGGCCTGATCCATCGCATCCGCATGGTCGATCGTCGCACGGGACAGCAACGGCCCACCCGCTATCTTCTGGGCTTCGAACAGGGGTTTCCACCGCCCGGGTCAAACCCACCTGACGCCGATCACAGCGCGCCCTTCGACCTTGATACAGCGCCAAAACCGTGTCCGAATTTGAGACACGGCCCTGATGATAAAAACACATGCACTGACAATGGCTTATCGTCGGAGTCTGCGCCGCGCCCGTGTCTCAATTCCGGACATGGGGCCGTGTCTCATTCTGGCGCAATCCCGTGTCTCAAAAATGGTGATTTCCGTGTCTCAAATCGAGACACTAACCCTGTAAGGGAACCTTTAAATAAACCAGTAAAGGAGGAGGAGGACGCGCGGGCGCGCGAAGCCATCGCGGATGATTTTTTCGAAGAGCTGCTCAAAGCGCTGGGCCTCGACCCAACCGCCCTGCCCGGCTGGTGGCAAGGCTGGCCACCTCGTGAGCATGTGCGCCGTTGGCACGACGATCTGGGGCTCGACGCAGATGCGATCCTCGAAGTGGCCGAGGCGTCGCGGCTTACCCATCCCGAACCACCAGACGGGCCCAAGGCACTCGACCGTGCCATGGAGCGCGCGGCACAGCGCCTGAAACAGACCGGCGGAAGGGTTGCCATGAACGGGTCAGCGAACACCGCAGGCAGCTCCCGGAAAAGAAACCGCGATACCCGCCCAGCGCCCACCGCCGACGAAAACGCGGCGTTCTACGCGGATATGGTCAATTCCGACCGGTTCCTGCCGTCCAACATGATCAGCAACAGAATCCGCGATGCGATGCTGGAACGCGGATTGGTAACGGTAGAGCGGCTGCGCGAGCGGGGTATCCGATGAGCAGGATTGATCGCAGGCTTAATCGCATGACCGTGCCCAGCGCGAAGCCGGGCGGCAAGATCAAACGCGCCATGGGCGTACAACAGGCCCTGGAATGGGCATTTCGGATCGAGAAGGCGCAGCTGGAGCTGCCAGAGCGTCCCGATCCCGAGCGCATCCAGGGCTTCGGCTTCGGTCTTGAATACGTCCTTCTGCAACGCGCTGCGCTGGGCTGCCAGGTCGATGGCGGGCGGTACAAGCTTGGGGGCTATACCCACGAGGATGCTGAGGTGATCGCGGCCACTGTCGCCGGACTGCCTGACAGTCTAGGAGGCAAGCGCATGGCGATCCGAGTCGCAGAACTCGCGCGCGCTGGCCTTACGCCTGACTGGATGCCAGGCGCCGTCCCCCGTTGCGTACCGGTCGATGTAAAGCGGAACCAGCATGGCGAGCGCGCCACAACCATCGTCATCGGGACCGAACGTGTGTTGAGTCGTGGCAAATGGCGCACCGTCGAGGTTCTGGCCTGTCCGGTCACGTTTTCGCCGCATCCGCAACAGATCGAAGCGGCACGGCGCGCCTATGATGACTGGCGGCTTGCGCTGGACTGGCTGCGCGAGGGGTTGATCGCAGGCAGCATGCTGCGACAGGTTGCGCTGACGGACGCCATGCCCAGGGACAGGCCAAGGGAGCCACGGTGAAGATCGTCGGTTTGGGCGGAAAGCGAGCTGTGATGTTGCGGCATTGCGTCCGCAGCATATGGCTAGAGCCGCCAATCGCAATGCCAGCTTCTTGCTCTTTGATTATTTCGATG
>JBLRXE010000379.1:0-2896 GCA_047920895.1 Roseovarius sp. | reverse complement strand
GCCGGGCTTCGCAAACCAATTGGCCCGCTCCCAGCCGTTATAGACCCCCATCACCCCGCCCAGCGCCTTGACGCGCCCGTGCACGGGCGACACCTTGCGATCCGGTGCCGCAGGCCATCTGTGCCACGGGAAATGCATGGCATACTCATGCCCATAGACCTCCATCCCCTTGGCTACACAATACTCCGGGTCGGTGTAATCGGTATAGCGGCGCGGATCACAGGCCCACATGTCCCATTCGGTCGCCCCCTCCGTCACCCATTCCGCCAGCACCTTGCCCGCGCCGCCGCCCTGCGCGATGCCAAAGGTAAAGACACACGCCTCGAACGCATTGGGCACCCCCGGCATCGGGCCAATCAAGGGCAGACCATCGGGCGCATAGGGAATGGGACCATTGATGACCTTGGAAATCCCCGCCTGCCCCAGCAACGGCACCCGCGCCATCGCATCCTCGATATACCACTCCAACCGCTCCAGATCATCGGGGTAGAGCTGAAAGCTGAAATCCTCCGGCATCGGATCATCGGGTTTCACCCAATGCGCCTTGCAATTGCGCTCATAGGGCCCAAGGTTCAGCCCGTATTTCTCCTGCCGCAGATAATAGGAACTATCCACATCGCGCAGCAGCGGCAATTTATGCCCCGCCTCCCGGCTCCACGCCTCCAGTTCCGGGATTTCATCGGTCAAGAGATACTGATGGCTCATCACCATCATCGGCACCGTGCGCCCGCCATAGGGCTTGAACCATTCGCCCACGCGCTGCGCATAATACCCGGCGGCGTTCACGACATACTCACAGCGGATTTCGCCCTTCTCGGTCGCAACAATCCACTCCCCATTCTCGCGCCGCACGCCCGTGGCGGGCGTAAAGCGCAGGATCGTCGCGCCCATGTCGCGCGCCCCCTTGGCCAGCGCCTGCGTCACCTGTGCGGGATCAATATCGCCATCATTGGGATCATAGAGCGCGCCTTGCAGGTCATGCGTCTCCAGAAACGGATAGCGCGCCTTGATCTCGTCCACGCCCAGAATATCAAGGTTCATCCCCTGAACCTTGCCCATCCCCCGCGCGCGCTGGAATTCCTGCATCCGCTCGCGGCTATGCGCCAGCCGGATCGAGCCGGTCTGGTGGTAATTCATCGGATAATCCACCTCGGCCCCCAGCCGCGCATAGAGCTCGGTGGAATAGCGCTGCATGTTCATCACCGACCAGCTTGTCGAAAACGTCGGCACATTGCCCGCCGCATGCCAGGTGCTGCCAGCGGTCAACTCGTTCTTCTCCAAGAGAACGCAATCCGCCCACCCGGCCTTGGCCAGATGATAGAGACAGGACGCGCCCACCACGCCCCCGCCGATGATCACAACCCGCGCCGTGCCCGGAAATTCCACCATGTCCCTCTCCCTCAATCCCTCTGCGGCACGCCGTCCGCGATGTCGTAATAATCACCCTTGTCCTTGGCAAAGATGTGCTTCTCCAACCGCAACCCGGTCGGCGCCTCCAGCGCCCCCAGCGCGAAACTCATGGTGTCCTCCGCGTGCGCGGCCCAGAACAGGAACGAGCCGCACTTGGGGCAAAACCCGCGCTTGGCGATTTCACTTGCCGCATACCAACTCACCGTTCCCGAAATACTCAAATCCGACCGCGCCACATAGGCCGAGGCCCAGACATGCCCCGATTGCTTGCGGCATTGCCCGCAATGGCAGGCACTCGCCCCTTCAGGGGGCGCGGTCACAACAAATGTCACATCTCCACAGAGACACGATCCCTTGTGCATCATCCCCTCCCCGGAGTTACGGCGCTGCCCAGCGCCACGCCATAGATCACGAAACAGGCGGCCATCCCCCGCCGCAGCCAGACATTGAACACAGCCCCCAACGCCGCACGCCCCAGCCCCGCGCCCAGCGCGCAATAGCCCAGATAACTCAGCGTCGTGAGGCTCAGCGCGGTGGGGAAAATCACCCACATCTGCGCGCCAATCGGCACGTCGGGCTGCACGAACTGTGAAAACGCCGCCAGATACCCCGCCACGCTCTTGGGGTTGATCGTGGCAATCGCCAAGGCCCGCCAATAGACCGACCCATTCGGGGCCTCCCCCGCCACAACCGGCCGCCGCGCCAGTATCCAGCCCCGCACCCCGAGATAGATCAGAAACCCGGCTCCAATCAGCTTGGCCACCTGAAACGCCAGCGGCGAGGCGGCGATCAGCGCCGTCACCCCGGCCGCCGACAGGCTCAGGAACAGCGTCGCTTGCGTCAGGATCGCCAACACCCCCCACAGGCTGCGCCGAAACCCGATGGTCATGCCATTGGTGATGCAATTGACCGCATTCGGCCCCGGCGTGGTGACAAACACCACCCAGAAGAGCGCAAACACCGTCCAGGCTTGATAACTCATGCGCGCCCCTCAATACACCGGCGGGGCGATCACCCAGATCGCCACGCAAGGAATGTCATAGGGGTTGGCCCAGCGGTAGGGCTCGCCGCGAAACCGGAAACTGTCACCGGGACCGACGGTGAATTTCCGCCCGCCGATGCTCAGATCCAGCCGCCCTGACAGGATATAGCCGACCTCCTGCGTCGGGCGCTGCGCCGGGCGCTGCATCTTGGATCGGGGCCGAAAGGTCGAATGAATCACCTCGAAATCGTCGGTCAGGTCCGGCGAGAGCAACTCCTCGATCAGCCCCTCCTCACCCGATCCCATCGGCCGCCGCGCGCCTGCCCGCACCACATAACCCTGTTCCTCGGCCGGCGCGCTCGCATGGCCAAAGAGCAACGACATCGGCACGCCCAAGACCTCGGCCACCTGCCGCAGATCGCTGATCGACGGCTCCGACAGATCGCGCTCGACCTGAGACAGCCAGCCGACCGACCGCCCCAGCCTCTCGGCCAGCGCCGCGAG
>JBLRXE010000378.1:0-2897 GCA_047920895.1 Roseovarius sp. | reverse complement strand
CAAGGTCAGCGAGCCCACGCGCAAAGCCCATGTAAGCGCGGCACAGGTGCCCAGAATGACCAGCGGATCGTCGCTGAGCATCGCAGCCCCCACCGCGCCAAGCGCCCCGGCAAAGGCGGCGGTGACATAGAGTTCGCCCTGTTTCAGCACCAGGGGCACCTCGTTGCAGACGACATCGCGCATCAGCCCGCCCATGCAGCCCGTCACCATGCCCATGAGCACCACGATCACGGCGCTTTGCCCCATCGCCATCGCCGCGCTGACGCCCGCAGGCACCGCCACGGCAAGCGCGAAACTGTCGAGCCAGAGCAAGAGGCGATAGCGGCTCTCGACCAGATGGGCGGTGAAGAACACCACGAGCGCCGCACCGCAGGCGATGAGGATGTAATCCGGATTGCCCAACCAAAAGACCGGGTTGCGGTCCAAGAGCACATCGCGCAGCGTGCCGCCGCCCACCGCCGTGAGGCAGGCGATGAAGGCAAAGCCCACGATGTCGAGTTGCTGGCGGGAGGCGACAAGCGCGCCGGTCAGCGCGAAAATCAGCACCGAGGCGTAATCGAGGAGGATGAGCGCGCTCATCCCTTGGCCTTGCCCGGCTTGAAGGGGGCCATGCCGGCGCGCGCCAATTCATCGGCGCGCTCGTTCTCGGGGTGGCCTGCGTGGCCCTTGACCCATTCCCAGGTGACGGTGTGGCGCTTTTGCGCCTCGTCCAGACGCTGCCAAAGCTCGACATTCTTGACCGGCTTTTTATCGGCGGTGCGCCAGCCGTTGCGCTTCCATCCGTGCATCCAGCCGGTCACGCCATTCTTGACATAGGCGCTGTCGGTGACAATCGTGATGGCCGAGGGGCGCGCGAGCGCCTCAAGGGCTGCGATGGCAGCGCAAAGCTCCATCCGGTTGTTGGTGGTGTCGGCCTCGCCCCCCGATAGTTCGCGCTCTTTGAGCACGGTGTCGCCCTCCATGGCGCGCATCAGCACGCCCCAGCCACCGGGGCCGGGATTGCCGGAACAGGCCCCGTCAGTATAGGCATAGAGTGCCGGCATCAGAGCAACACCCCCACCGCGAGACAGCCGATCACCACCGCTGTCAGCAGCATCCTCAGTGCCATCCACCAGGGCGGTGTGAGGCCCCATCGCGAGAATTGCCAATCGAGCGCCAAGAGGCCCGCGAAGCCGAAGATAAGGCTCATCCCCGCCGAGGTCGGCCCGCCGCCGGTCATGAAAAACGCCCAGAGGGCCGGGATCACCGAGAGGCCGTAGCAGACACCTGCCATCGTGCCCGTCGCCCGGGTGGCGAAACCCCAGAGCACGCCCGACATGAACGACAGGATCACCGCGCCGTAAAAGAGCATCACATAGGGCCCGGCAAAGCGCGGCCCGATGCTCTGCGCCGTCCAGAGGCCGAGGTCGGGCAGGACCACGGTCAGCGCCCCCCAGAGAAAGGGCAAGAGGCCAGCAAGGCCAAGAAAGAGCGGGGCGCGGGGGATCATCTGCATGGCGCGCAAAATGGCCCGAGGGGAAGGCAGAGGCAAGGGGGAAAGCCGCGACTGCGCGCGCGACAAAGGGCTGGACCGATGCGGGCAACGTGATAGGTAAATCGCATGACCCAGACCCCGACCTTGGCCCCCGCCACCCCCGCATTCATCGACGCGCTGCGCGCGCGCCTGCCCGTGTCCGTGTTCCGCGAGGCGAGCCCCGGATATTTCGAGGAACCGCGTGGCCGCTGGCAGGGGCAGGGCGTGGTTCTGGCTCCCGGTAGCACCGAGGAGGTGGCCGAGATTGTCCGCGCCTGTGCCGCTGCGCGGGTGCCGGTGGTGCCCTATGGCGGTGGCACGGGCCTAGTGGGTGGTCAGATCGCGCCCGGCGGGCCGGTGCCGGTGATCCTCAGCCTTGAGCGCATGCGCGCGGTGCGCGGCATTTATCCGGCGGAGAATGTGATCGTGGTCGAGGCAGGGGCGATCCTGCAAGATATTCACGAGGCTGCCGCCAAAGTGGACCGGCTCTTCCCGCTCAGCATCGCCGCCAAGGGATCGGCGCGGATTGGCGGCAATCTGGCCACCAATGCGGGCGGGGTCAATGTGCTGCGCTATGGCAATGCGCGCGATCTCTGTCTGGGGCTGGAGGCGGTGATGCCCGATGGGCGCATCTGGCATGGCCTCAAACGCCTGCGCAAGGACAACACCGGCTATGATCTGCGCAACCTCTTGATCGGGTCCGAGGGCACGCTGGGGGTGATCACCGCCGCAGCACTCAAGCTCTCTCCGCGTCCCGCGGGCGAGGGCACGGCGCTGATGGTGGTGGAGGGGCCGCTTGCCGCGCTTGACCTCTTGGCACTGGCGCGCGACCGCATGGGCGAGGGGGTAAGTGCGTTCGAGATCATGCACCGGGCGGGGCTGGAGTTTCTGGCCGAGGCGCTGCCCGACATCCGCCAGCCCTTTGCGCAGATGCCGGAATGGTTCGTGCTGATTGATGTGGGGCTGGCGCGCGGGCTTGATCCGGCGATGGCGCTGGAGGGGCTATTCGCCGACGCGCTTGACGCGGGGTTGGTCCGCGACGGGATCATTGCGCAATCCGAGACGCAGCGGCATCAGTTCTGGGAGGTGCGCGAACAGATCCCCGAGGCCAACCGGCGTATCGGTTCGATCAGTTCGCATGACATTTCCTTGCCGATGTCCGAAATCCCGGACTTCATTGTGAAAGGGGCTGAGGTGATTGCCCGGATCGGGGCGTTTCGGATCAACTGTTTCGGGCATCTGGGCGATGGCAACCTGCATTACAACGTCTTTCCCATGCCGGGGCGCGCCCGTGCGGATCACATGGCGGAACGCGACGAGATCAAGCGCGCGGTGCATGATCTGGTGCATGTGATGGGCGGGTCTGTCAGCGCCGAGCACGGGA
>JBLRXE010000377.1:0-2902 GCA_047920895.1 Roseovarius sp. | reverse complement strand
CTGGAGCGCGCGGATATAGGTCTCGGCGGCGCGCTCGAAGTAATAGAGGCGGTTGAACGTGTCGGCCACGCTGTCGCCGATCACCATCACACCATGGTTGCCCATGATAAGCACCCGATGCTTGGGGTTGGTCAAAAGCCGCGCACAGCGCGCACCCTCATCCTCGAATGCCAGCCCGCCATAGCTCTCGTCCACCACATGCCGATTGTAAAAGGTGGCGCAGTTCTGGTCGATGGGTGGAAGGCGGCTGTCGGCCAGGCTGGCCAGAACCGTGGCATGAATGGAATGGACATGCATGGCACAGCGGGCATGGGCACAATGCCGGTGCAGCCCGCCATGCAGGCCCCATGCGGTGGGATCAGGCGCGTTCGGCCCTTCCAGCGTTTCGGGATCATTGGCATCCACGACGATGAGGTCACTGGCCCGGATACGGGCGAAATGCATCTGGTTGGGGTTCATCAGGAACCGCGTGCCATCATCGTTGATCGAGAGGCTGAAGTGATTGGCCACCGCCTCGTGCATGTCGAGACGCGCGGTCCAGCGAAAGGCGGCGGCGAGATCGACGCGCTCTTGCCAGTGGTCCATGTTGGGGCGCAGGTTGGTCACGGTCATTTTGCTTTCCTTTCCGTCTCGGTCAGGGGCCGCGAGGCGACCCAGGCGTAGCCATCAGGGCACAGGATGCAGCATTCGCACAAACAAGCGCCAACCGCGTCCGACACAATGGTTTGACCCCCATGGGCGCGCCCCCTCTGACCGCAGCTTGATCATGCCCCCGGCGCGTGTCAACCTGTGCCCGCAGAGCAGGAGACAGGCATGAACATCCAGACCCCGGACGAGATCACCCCGGAGGCATTCACAGAGGCGCGCGCGGCGGTAGACCGGCTCTGTCGGCTTTACGCGGCAAGCACGGGATTTCTCTGTGACGCCTTTGCGCGGGCCTTGGCCGGGGATCTGCCGCAGGGCCGCGTGCGCGCTTTTTATCCCGAAATCCGCCTGACCACCGCCACCTATGCCAAGGTCGACAGCCGGCTCAGTTTCGGTCATGTCTCGAACCCCGGCAGCTATGCCGCAACGATCACGCGCCCGGACCTGTTCCGTGCCTATCTGGAGCAACAGATCGGGCTGCTTCTGGTCAATCATGGCGTCGCGGTGATGATCGGCCCCTCCGACACGCCGATGCCGCTGCATTTCGCAGTGGCGGGCGATGCGGGGTTGAATGTGCCGCAAGAGGGGGCCGCCGACTTCACTCTGCGCGATTATTTTGACGTGCCGGATCTGGCGACCACCAATGACGATATCGTCAATGGCACATGGGTGCCGGGACCGGACGGGGCGGCACCGCTGGCACCCTTTACCGCGCAACGGGTCGATTATTCGCTGGCGCGGCTCACGCATTACACCGCGACCGATCCGGCACATTTCCAGAATTATGTGCTGTTCACAAACTATCAGTTCTACGTCTCGGAATTCGAGGCCTACGCCCGGCGCATGCTGGGGGATGCGACGCGCGGCTATTCCGCCTTTGTCAGCACCGGCAATGCCGAGATCACGCAGGCCGATGGCCTCCTGCCAGCGCCCGAGCGGTTGCCGCAGATGCCCGCCTATCACCTCAAGCGCGCGGATGGGTCCGGGATCACGCTGGTGAATATCGGGGTGGGGCCGTCGAACGCCAAGACCGCGACCGATCATATCGCGGTGCTGCGCCCGCATGCCTGGGTGATGGTGGGCCATTGCGCGGGGTTGCGCAATTCGCAGTCCTTGGGCGATTTCGTGCTGGCGCACGCGTATCTGCGCGAGGATCGCGTGCTCGATGCCGACCTGCCCGCCTGGGTGCCGATTCCGGCGCTCGCCGAAATCCAGATCGCATTGCAGGAAGCGGTGGCCATCGAGACGCAATTGGAGGGGTTCGACCTCAAGCGGGTGATGCGCACCGGGACCGTGGCCAGCGTGGACAACCGCAACTGGGAATTGCGCGACCAATCGGGGCCGGTGCAGCGCCTCAGCCAATCGCGCGCCATCGCGCTCGACATGGAGAGCGCCACGATTGCCGCCAACGGGTTCCGCTTCCGGGTGCCCTATGGCACGCTGCTTTGCGTGTCCGACAAGCCGTTGCAGGGCGAGTTGAAATTGCCCGGCATGGCCTCGGAATTCTATAAATCGCAGGTGTCGCGGCACCTGATGATCGGGATTCGCGCGATGGAATCACTCCGCAGGATGCCGCTTGAACGTATCCACAGCCGCAAATTGCGCAGTTTTGAAGAGACCGCGTTCCTCTGACCCGACGGAAATTCGCACAAAATCCGCCAAAAGCCCTTGCTTTTGCCCACTAGCCGTTGTGTTTAACCACACCATAGCGTTAAATCACGCGCATGAGGCCCAAGAGACGGGCAGTTGCAAGGAGACCATAAAATGGCAAAACCGATGACCAAGACCCAACTCGTCGCCGCTCTGTCCGACGAAATGGGCAGCGACAAGAAAACCGCAGGCAGCGCCCTTGATGCTGTGATCGCGATCATCACCCGCGAAGTATCCGCAGGTGGCGCCGTGACCCTACCGGGCATTGGCAAGATTTATTGCCGCGAGCGCCCCGAGCGTATGGTGCGCAACCCGGCCACTGGCGAGCAGATGAAGAAAGAGGCCGACAAGGTGGTGAAAATGACCATCGCCAAGGCTCTCAAGGACAGCGTCAACGGCTGATCCCCTGACGCGCCACAGCGGTCTCCGCTTTCCCGGCACAGGCAAGATTACAAGGGCCGCCCATGGGCGGCCCGTTCTTTTCAATACGCGGCGTTCAGAGCGCCAGATTGGGAATAATCTGTTTCTTGCGGCTCATGATGCCGGGCAGGACCACGGTATCGCCCGACACGGTTGCGCCAAAGCTCTTTTCCGCGACGGTCTTGAC
>JBLRXE010000376.1:0-2919 GCA_047920895.1 Roseovarius sp. | reverse complement strand
CGTCATAGCGCATTGTGTTGCCTTCGTGCTGCACCTCCTGGCTCTGTTTGAGCCGCACTTGGGTTCGGTCCGGGCTTTCGATTTCGACCCAATCGGGGCTGCGCCCCTCGGGCCATGTGCCCTTGTTCTCGCCTTCGACCGCGATGCGGAGCGCGCCGCTGCGGTTGTCGCGGGTGACATGGGTCTTGTAGCTATAGCTGTCGGCGATGAGGATGCGGGCGTTGTCGAGACGCGCGCGCTCGGCCAGACCCGGAATGTCGAAGGCAAAGAAGATATAGGCGAAATAAGCAAGGATCACCGCCGGGGCGGCAAAGGCCAGCCGCCGTTTGCGGCGAAGATGCGCGGTGGCGTCAAAGCGGGTGGGGGTGACATCGGTCATCATGCTCATGGTCTCAGCCCTCGCCGATCAGCTTGTTGCGGTAGTGGCTGGAGAGTTGGTCAAAGAGCACGATGGTGGCGAACAGGAGCAGGAAAATCGCCGCCACCTCGTCATAGCGCCCCTGTCCCCAGCTGAAGGCGTTTTTCAGGTCATAGCCGATGCCGCCCGAGCCGACAAAGCCGAGGATGGCGGAGGCGCGGATATTGATCTCGAACCGCAGGAGCGCGTAGCTGAGATAATTGGGCGCCACCTGCGGGATGACGCCCAGCCACATGCGCTGGCCCCAGGATGCCCCCACCGATTGCAGCCCCTCGACGGGTTTCAGGCTGGCGTTTTCATTGACTTCGGAAAAGAGCTTGCCAAGCGCGCCCATGGTATGCAGCGCGATGGCGATCATCGCGGGCACCGGGCCGCCGCCCAGGATGAAAATCAGCACGAGGGCGATGACAATCTCGGGCACCGCGCGCAGGATGTCCATCACGCGGCGGAAGAGGCCGATCAGGCGCGGCCATTTGGCAAGACCGCGCGTGGCCAGAAGCGAGATCATGACCGCGCCGAGTGCGCCCAGAAGCGTGGAGGCGGCGGCGATGTTCACGGTCTCGATCAGTGAGGGCAGGAATTTTGTCATCAGCCCCGGCAGGTTGGCGATTTTCTGGCCTGCCTCGGACAGCACCTCGCCCGGAAACTGAAAGATATTGCCGATCCCGTCCCAGAAGCCGCCCGCGTTGCGCGCATCGGCCACGCGAAAGCCCGAGACCATGAGGGCGATGAAGACGACCAGCATCACCATGCCGTAGAGGCGTTTGCGCCGGGTCATGTCCATATAGGCGTCCTGCACGGATTTTACCCGTGCGGCGGTCTGTCCTGCGGTCATATCGGTCATGGTGGTTCCCCGTCATGCGAAACCGGGCCTGCGGGAGGGCAGGCCCGGTCCGGTCTAGGCGCTTGGGCCTTAGTTCGCGGCCTTGCGGGCCTCGATGATCGAGAGATAGGCGTCGTGGTTGATCGGCTGGAAGCCGAGCGCCTCACCGGCCATGAAGTTATAGGCGCAATCGGCGTCCATATAGGGCAGAGAGGCGGTCAGGGTGGTGATGTCCAGCTTGACGCGCTCGGGCAGGGATTTGCGCAGCACGATGGGGCCTTCGGGGATGGGCTTGGATTTCCAGATCTCTACGATCTGGTTCATATCGACGAGGCCCGCGTCGGCCGCTTTGCGCAGCGCGCCCGAGTTGTAGCCGTCTTCCCATGCGCCCATGCCATCGGCCCAGGTCACGCCGGCATCGACATCGCCATTGGCCACGGCGACGATGGTCTGCTCATGGCCGCCCACGAATTTGACCTCACCGAAGTAATCACCCGACGCCATGCTGGCGCCGATTTCGACCGGGATCTCGATCGAGGGGATCAGGTAGCCCGAGGTCGAGTTGGGATCGCCAAAGGCGAACACCTTGCCCTTCATGTCCGCGAGCGAGGCGATATCGCGATCCTTGCGCGCAAAGCCCACGGCGTAATAGCCATAGGATTTGTCCATGTTGGTCTTGACCATGATCGGTTCGACTGCCTGCGGGTCGGTCAGATATGTTTTGGCATAGGCCGAGGCACCGAGCCAGGCCATATCGAGCGTGCCGCCCAAGAGGCCCTGAATCACGCCGTCATAATCGGCGGGGGTAAAGAGCTTGACCGGCACGCCCAGCAGGTCCTGGGCCTTGGCGCGGTAGCATTCGTTCGAGGACATGCGGTCCTGAGCGTTTTCGCCGCCCAGAATGCCGATGCGGAACTCGGTGATCTTGTCCTGGGCCAGCGCGGGGCTGACCAGAGCGGTGGTGGCGACGATGGCAGCGAGCAGTTTCTTCATGGATGGTTCTCCGGTTGGATTGCGACCCGCCACCCCCGGCGGGCCATGGGGTTGGGTGCCGTCAGATCGCCGCTTCGGCCGCGCGCAGGGCGCGGGCGGTGCTGCGGTCGAGGGTTTCGATCGAGGTCGAGGTGCTGTCCTCGGAAAAAGAGGCATCGGCGCCGTAGATGTCGCGCGCCACGCCGGTGGTCAGTTGCGCGGGCGTTCCGTCAAACACGACGCGGCCATGCAGCATGCCGATCACGCGGTCACAGTAGCGGCGCGCGGTGTCGAGCGTGTGCAGGTTGGCGATGACGGTGCGGCCGTCCTCTTCGTGGATGCGGCGCAGGTCGTCCATCACCAGTTGCGCATTCATCGGATCAAGGCTGGCGATAGGTTCATCGGCGAGGATGATTCTGGGGTCCTGCATCAGCGCGCGGGCGATGGCCACGCGCTGTTGCTGCCCGCCCGAGAGGGCCTCGGCGCGTTTGGGGGCATGGTCGGCGATGCCAAGCCGATCGAGGATCTCGATGGCGCGGTGGATGTCGGCATCGGGGTAGAGGTTGAACATCGTGGCCAGGGTCGAGCGGCGGTTGAGCGTGCCGTGCAGCACGTTCGAGACCACATCCATGCGCGGCACGAGGTTGAACTGTTGAAAGATCATCGCGCAATCGGAGTGCCAGGCGCGTTTGTCGACGCCCTTGAG
>JBLRXE010000375.1:0-2920 GCA_047920895.1 Roseovarius sp. | reverse complement strand
GCCGGTGCCATCGGGCATGGCGGCGGTCACGGCGCAAATCTTGTCATCCTGTGCTGCATGCGCCAGCAACGCCTTGGCAAAAACGCTCGTATAGCTCGGGGCATTGGAGGGCGATTTGCGCTGTTCGCCGGTCAGCATGTCGAATTTGGCGGTGGCATGGCCCCCATCGCGGGCGCGCTCTGCCGGGCCATAGCCTTTGCCCTTCTTGGTCAGAACGTGGATCAGAATCGGCCCATCGGCGCGCGCCTTGACGGTGCGCAGCACAGGCAAAAGCTGATGCAGGTCGTGACCGTCGATCGGGCCAAGATAGCTGAACCCCAGTTCCTCAAAGAGCGTGCCGCCGACGGCCAGCCCTTTGAGCATGTCCTTGGCCCGGCGCGCGCCCTCTTGAAAGGGCGGCGGCAGCAGGGAAATCGCGCCCTTGGCGGCGGCCTTGAAATCCTGAAACGGGGCACCGGAATAAAGCCGTGAGAGATAGGACGAGAGCGCCCCCACGGGCGGTGCGATGGACATTTCATTGTCGTTGAGAATGACAATCAGGCGTTTCTTGAGGTGGCCTGCGTTGTTCATCGCCTCAAAGGCCATGCCCGCCGACATCGCCCCGTCGCCAATCACCGCGATGGCATCACCAAGGCCCGAGGGGCAATTGCCGCCCAAATCACGCGCCACAGCAAAGCCAAGCGCCGCGCTGATCGAGGTCGAGCTATGGGCCGCGCCAAAGGGGTCGTATGGGGATTCCGAGCGTTTGGTAAAGCCCGACAGCCCATCCTTTTGCCGCAGGGTGCGGATGCGGTCACGGCGGCCCGTCAAAATCTTGTGCGGATAGCACTGGTGCGACACATCCCAGATGATCTTGTCGCGCGGCGCGTCAAAGACCGCGTGCAGGGCCACGGTGAGTTCCACCACGCCCAGACCCGCGCCCAGATGGCCACCTGTTTCCGACACCGCTGAAATGGTTTCCGCGCGCAGCTCCTGCGCCAGTTGCGTCAATTGAGTATCGGAAAACCGTTTGAGATCGGCGGGGCTTGCGACCTGATCGAGCAGCGGTGTTTGCGGGCGGTCGGACATCATGCCCCTCCGTGGGGAAATTTCAGCAATTTTCAGCTCTGGCGCGAGATAACGAAGCGGGCAAGGTCGCGCAAGGCATCCGCACGCTCGCCGTAACAAGATAGCGCGTCGCAGGCCTCGTCAACAAGGCTTGTCGCGCGGGCGCGCGCGCCCTCAAGACCCAGGAGCGAGACAAAGGTGGCCTTGCCTGCGGCGGCATCCTTGCCCACCGCCTTGCCGGCAGCGGCGGCATCGCCGGTCACGTCGATCACATCGTCCTGTATCTGAAAGGCGAGGCCAAGCGCGCGGGCGTAGCGCCCGAGCGGGCCGGTGTCGGCATGGGCCATGTGTGCGCCTGCGGTGGCGGACCAGAGGATGAGTGCGCCGGTCTTGCCCGCTTGCAGGGTGGTGATTTCATCCAAGGTGAGGGGCGCGGTCGCGGTCTCGGCGGCGATATCGAGCGCTTGACCCAGCACCATCCCCTGCCCGCCAGCGGCGCGGGCAAGCGTAAGCGTGAGATCAGCGCGCACCTCAGCCGGGCCGCAGTCGGGATGCGCCACCAATTCAAACGCCAGCGATTGCAGCGCGTCGCCCACAAGAATCGCGGTCGCCTCGTCCCATTTGACATGCACGGTGGGCTGGCCCCGGCGCAGCGCGTCATCGTCCATGGCGGGCAAATCGTCATGCACGAGGGAATAGGCATGCAGCGCCTCGATGGCGGTGGCAGGCCAGATCGCGGCGGCCGCAGGCACATCGTGCAACCGCGCGCTTTCCATCACCAGAAACCCCCGGATGCGTTTGCCCCCCCGTGTGGCATAGCGCATACCCTCGGCCACGGGGCCGCCGCCAAAGGGGGCCAGAACGCGGGTCAAATGCGCCTGAATAGCTTCGGCCTCGGCGGCAAGTCGGGCCTTCATCCGGGTCAGAGACCTGTCACCGGCGTGGTGCCGGTGGGCTGGCCATCGGCATCGAGGGTGATGGCCGCGACCTTTTCCTCGGCCTCTTTCAGCTTTTCCTCGCAGCGTTTCTTGAGTTTGGCACCGCGTTCATAGAGCGTGATCGACTCGTCCAGCGCCACATCGCCGCGTTCCAGCCGCCCCACGACCTGCTCCAGTTCTTTCATCGCCTGTTCAAAGGTCATCTCGGAGGGGGGCGTGTCGGTCATTGGCTGCTCCTCGTGCTGGACATTTCAACACCCAGCATAAGGCGCCGTGACGGAGGGTGCAATTCAGTTGACGCCCCTTTGCGGCTGAGGGACAGTTGACCGATGTCAGAGCCAGCCAATCCCCTACCCGACCTTGACGCGCTGGCCCAACTGGACGCGCGCCTGCGGGCACTGGTGACGCGGCATCCTGAGGTGGCGGGGCTGGATATATCCGAGGTGCTGCGGATCGTTCCGGGCAAACGCGCGGTTCTGGCGGGGCATCTCGACGGGCGCGCGGTGGTGGCGCGGCTAGTTGAGCAGAAATATTCCGACGCGCTTGCCAAGGAATGGGCCGAGTTGCAGCGCATCTGGCCATATATGCGGGAGGGGCGGTATCGTGTGGCTGAGCCGATCTTGTATCTGCCCGAGGCGCGCCTCCTGATCGTAGAGCAGGTCACGGGCGATCCGCTGCTTGAACATCTCTGGCACGCGGAGGTGGACACACGGCCACAACATTTTCGCCCCGCCGCAGAATGGCTGCGGCGGTATGTGGAGATGAGCGAAGGCTGGCGTCCCGGCAATGCCAAGGGCTGGCTGGCGCGGGCGCAGCGCGTCCGCACCGCGCTGCTGTACCAGGGCTACGTGATGCACCTGAGGCGGCGGCTCTACGCCGCCATCACGCGGAGCTCCTGGGCGTTCTACTCGAAGCACGAGAGCTCGACGTTCATG
>JBLRXE010000374.1:0-2924 GCA_047920895.1 Roseovarius sp. | reverse complement strand
CCACCGGCACCATTACCCATGTAGCCTTCGTGCGCCTGTTCATAGTCGATATTGCCAACCTTGTCGGACATGCCCCAACGCATCACCATGGCGCGGGCAAGGCCGCTGGCCTGCTGGATGTCACCCGCCGGACCGTTGGACACGTTATCCTCGCCATACTTGAGGATTTCGGCGGCCTTGCCGGCCATGGTCATGGCCAGCTTTTCCTCACATTCCGATCGGTGCCAATTGAGGCGGTCGATCTCAGGCAGGCTGACGACCATCCCAAGCGCACCGCCGCGCGGGATGATCGTAGCCTTGTACACGGGATCGCATTGCGGCAGGGCAAGACCCACCACCGCATGCCCGGCCTCGTGATAGGCGGTCTTTTCCTTTTGGCTGTCAGTCAGGACCATCGAGCGGCGTTCCGCGCCCATCATCACCTTGTCCTTGGCGTTTTCGAAATCAACCATGGTGACAAAGCGGCGCCCCATCCGCGCAGCCATCAGCGCCGCCTCGTTCACGAGGTTGGCAAGGTCCGCACCGGAAAAGCCGGGGGTGCCACGGGCAATCAGGCGCAGGTCCACATCGGGGCCAAGCGGCGTCTTGCGCGCGTGGACATTGAGGATCTTCTCGCGCCCCTTGATGTCGGGGTTGGGCACCGTCACCTGACGGTCGAACCGGCCTGGACGCAGGAGTGCCGGGTCAAGCACATCCTTGCGGTTGGTGGCGGCGATGATGATCACGCCTTCATTGGCCTCGAACCCGTCCATTTCGACAAGAAGTTGATTCAGCGTCTGTTCCCGCTCGTCATTGCCGCCGCCATAGCCCGCGCCACGGTGGCGACCGACGGCGTCAATCTCGTCAATAAAGACGATACAGGGGGCGTTCTTCTTGGCCTGCTCGAACATGTCGCGGACGCGGCTGGCGCCAACACCAACGAACATTTCCACGAAATCCGAGCCGGAAATGGTGAAGAAGGGCACGCCCGCCTCACCCGCGATGGCCCGCGCCAGCAGCGTTTTACCGGTGCCCGGAGGGCCGACAAGCAGCGCGCCCTTGGGGATCTTGCCGCCAAGGCGGCTGAATTTCTGCGGATTGCGCAGGAATTCGACGATTTCCTCAAGCTCTTCCTTGGCCTCGTCGATGCCCGCCACATCGTCGAATGTCACCCGACCATGCTTTTCGGTCAGCATCTTGGCCTTGGATTTGCCAAAGCCCATGGCCCCGCCCTTGCCGCCGCCCTGCATGCGGTTCATGAAATAGATCCACACGCCGATCAGCAGAAGAAATGGCAGCAGAGAGACGAGGAAGGTCTGAAAGCCGGATTGCTGCTGGCTCTCGGCCTTGACCGGGATGCCCGCGTTGATCAGGCGTTCGGTGATTTCGGCATCCTCGGGCTTGATCGTGGCGTAATCCTGACCGTCCGATCCGCGATAGCGAACGGTTTCGCCATCCAGTGTCACCTGGCTCACGGCGCCGCTGTCCACCGCCGCCACAAACTCGGAATACGGCACCGCGCGGCTCTGGAGGGTGTTGCCTGAGCCGCTGAACAGGTTGAACAGCGCGAGGATCAACAGGAACAGCACCAGCCAGAAGGCGATATTTCTTGCGTTACCCAAGGGTTTTCTCCCAAAATTCGTATCCCCGTGGCTCTATCACAGGGTGTCATGTTCTTAAATAGAGATCACGGCTCTATCTTCAATGAGATAATAGCGGCGTGAGCAGATTGTCCCGATCAGGGCAGAGGGTCAGCGACCAGCCATTCGACCAGCCCATAAGCGGGGCCGCGATCAGGGTATCGCCCTGCCAGAGGCCCGGAACAGCAAGGGCGGAGGCATGCGGCAGGCCGCTGAGGCGCCAATCGGGGCAGGCGCGCAGCCCGGCGGGGCCGAGGGCGGCAATCTCGGTATCGGGGGATACGGGGCCGGTGGCGTGCCAGCGATGATCCCAGAGGTCGGTGGCGGGCATGCGCAAACCCCGGACCGCAGCATATTCCCGCGTAAGGCGAAGCTGGTCCTCCTTGGCAGGCAGAAGCAGACAGCCGTGCAGGGTCATGTTCTGTCCCGCACGGGCGGCCTGGATGAGCGTTGCGATGGCCGCACCGCGCGGCGGATATTCGCCGCCCGCCAGCCAGTGCAGCGCGGCCTGCATCAGGCGGCGGGCCATTTCCTCGGGCAGGGCGTTGAACCCGGCCTGGTCGATGAGAATATCCCCAGCCTGCCCGCGCATCAGGGCGCGGGCAGCGGTTTGGGTGGCGTGGTCCAGTGCGGTGCGGGCCTCGGACAGGGTGTGCGCCACACCCGCAAGGGTTGCCGCATCAAGACCCAAAGGGGCGAGCGCGCTGAGAACCTGGCGCGCGCGGGGGCGTAGATAGGCGGTGTCGTCGTTGGTAGGGTCGTCGATCCATGTTTGGCCGAGCGCGCGCAGGTGATTACGCAGGGATTCGCGCGGGATGTCGAGAAGGGGGCGGTGAAAGGTCACGCCCGATTGGGTCCAGCGGGGGCGCATGGCGGCAAGGCCATCGACACCCGCGCCGCGCACCAGCCGCATCAGGAAGGTTTCAGCAAGGTCATCCTGAGTGTGGCCAATGGCGATGTCCGCAATATCATGGGCACGCGCCCAGTCGGTGAGGAGCGCATAGCGCGCGCGGCGAGCCTGATCGGGCAGGTTGCCAGTGCCGTCCCAGCCCTGCCAATGTCGCGTTTCGTGCGGGATGCCAAGGCGGGCACAGAATTGCGCCACCTCGGCCGCCTCTTGGGCGGAGGTGGGGCGCAGGCCGTGATCGACGGTGACGGCGGCTAGGGTCGGACCGCCCCTCTGCCGCCAGTCATAGAGGAGGCAGAGGAGCGCAAGCGAATCGCTGCCGCCCGACACCGCCACGCCCAGCCGGGCGGGGATATGCCCCGCGAAATATTCCGCAAGGCACGTTTGCAACGACACGC
>JBLRXE010000373.1:0-2930 GCA_047920895.1 Roseovarius sp. | reverse complement strand
CGCGAGCCTGCCAGAGGAGGTGGTGTGTCCCTTGGCGCAAGCCCCTGAAAAGGCACCTTATTTTTCAATGATTCTGCTCACGAAAGGGGCTGATCCATGGCTGTAAGACCTATTGTTCTGGCGCTGAGCCGCTCTGGTGAGGCGGTGGCGCATCGCGTGGCCGGGTTGATCGGCGGCGATGTGCATGGGCGCGAGGGGCGTGTGGAACTGGCTGCGGCGTGGTTTCCCAATGCGCTCGATCATGCGCGGGACCTCTTTGCTGCCGGGGTGCCGGTGGTGGGGGTTTGCGCGAGCGGGATTTTGATTCGGGCGGTTGCCCCGCTGTTGAGTGACAAGCGGGGCGAGCCGCCGGTGGTGTCGGTGAGTGATGATGGGTCTGTGGTGGTGCCGCTCTTGGGTGGGCATCGCGGTGCCAACCGATTGGCAGCGGTGATTGCCGAGGGTTTGGGGGCTGTGGCGGCGGTGACGACGGCGGGCGATGTGGCGATGGGCGTGGCGCTGGATGCGCCGCCTCTGGGCTACCGTCTGGCCAATCCCGAGGACGCCAAGGCGGCAATGGCGGCGATGTTGGCGGGTGAGGGTGTCAGCGTCACTGGTGAAAATATATTTAATATCAAAGATATGGGTGGTTCTGTCGAGCTGGTGGTGAGCGAGGCACCGGTTGCGGGCAATGACCGGCGGCTGGTCTATCATCCGCAGCGCTATGCGCTCGGGCTGGGCTGTGCGCGGGGATGTGACACGGAGGAGATCTGGGATCTGGTCAGTCGGACGCTGGAGGAGGCCGGGATTGCGCCGGGGGCGGTGGCCTGTGTGGCGTCGATTGACCTCAAGGCTGATGAGGGCGCGATGAACGCGGTGGCGCGGCGGTTGGGTGTGCCCTTTCGCCTGTTCACGGCGGCGGAGCTGGAGGCCTTTGCGGGGCAGTTGGCGAACCCGTCTAAGGTGGTCTTTGCCGAGGTCGGATGCCATGGCGTGTCCGAGGGGGCGGCGCTGGCCTGTGGTGGGCAACTGGTTGTAGAAAAACGGAAAACTGCCAACGCGACCTGTGCGCTAAGCCGGTCCGAGGCGGTCATTACTGAGATGCCGGGGCGGGCGCGCGGGCGTTTGAGCGTGCTGGGCATTGGCCCCGGACAGGCAAGTTGGCGGACGCCGGAGGTGTCGCGCCTTGTGGCTGAGGCGGAGGAGTTGGTGGGCTATGGCCTCTATATTGACCTCTTGGGACCATTGGCGGCGGGCAAGAATCGCAGCGATTTTCCGCTGGGCGGCGAGGAGGCGCGGTGCCGTTATGCGCTGGAACAGGCAGGACAGGGAAAGAACGTCGCGCTGATTTGTTCAGGAGATGCAGGTATTTACGCGATGGGGGCGCTGGTTTTCGAGCTCTTGGACCGAGGCCCGGAGGCGCTAGGGGTGAGTGATGCGGCGCGGCGGGTGGAGGTTGTGTGTTCGCCCGGTGTGTCGGCGCTTCAGGCGGCGGCGGCGCGGGCGGGGGCGCCGCTTGGGCATGATTTCTGCACGATTTCGCTGAGTGACCTATTAACGCCGCGCGAAGATATTATTCGGCGGTTGAATTCTGCGGCGGAGGGCGATTTTGTGATCGCTTTCTACAATCCGGTGTCCAAGACGCGGCGGACTTTATTGTCCGAGGCGCGGGATATTTTGCTGAAACACCGCCCGGCAGATACGCCGGTGCTACTGGCAAGCTCGCTGGGGCGACCGGAAGAATCCATACGTTACAGGCGCTTGGCCGATTTGCAGGTGGATGAGGTGGATATGTTAACGGTCGTGCTGGTGGGGTCCTCGAACAGCCGTCTGGCGCAGTTGGGCGAGGGGCCGCGCATGTTCACGCCGCGCGGCTATGCGCGCAAGATTGATGGCGATCTGGCTGAGGTCAGAACAGGGAAGGCATTGAAATGACGGTCTATTTCATCGGTGCAGGGCCGGGTGATCCAGAGCTTTTGACCAAGAAGGCGGAGCGCATCATCGGGCAATGCCCGGTCTGCCTCTATGCCGGGAGCCTTGTGCCGGCCGAGGTTGTGGCCGGCGCGCCCGAAGGGGCGCTGGTGATGGACACCGCGCCGATGACGCTGGAGGATACCCACGCGGTGATTTTGGATAGCCATACCAAGGGCTTGGACGTGGCGCGGGTGCATTCGGGCGATCCGTCACTCTATGGTGCGATTGCGGAACAAATTCGTAAACTTCGTGCGGATGGGATTGAGTATCAGATCATTCCGGGGGTTCCGGCCTATGCGGCGGCGGCGGCGGCGTTGGGGCAGGAATTGACCGTGCCAGAAATCGCACAAAGCATTGTTTTGACAAGGGTTTCCATGAAATCCACGTCGATGCCCGAGGGCGAGACGCTGGAGAATTTCGCGCGGACGGGTGCCACGCTGGCGATTCACCTCGGTATCCGTAACCTACGGGAAATACACAGAATTCTTGCCCCCTACTATGGCGATGACTGTCCCGTCGTGGTGGCCTACCGGGTGGGGTGGCCGGATCAGATGTTTATCCGGGGCACGCTTGCGGACATTCACGCCAAGGTCCGGGCCGAGAAAATTACCCGTACCGCATTGATTCTGGTGGGAAAAGTTCTGGGCGAGATCACCGATTTCAAGGATAGCGCGCTTTATGATCCGGGTGTGCCGCATGTGCTGCGGCCCAAGGTGGCGGCGAAGGCCTAGACCTTATGTTTTGTAAGGTTTGTAAGGGGATTTTGTAAGGTCGGCGCAGTCGTCACGCGCGGGTGCGCGCGTGACTGCAAATTCTTCGTGAAATTTCATTTGATTTTTTCACGGAATCGGCGCAGCGTGAAAATTGAGCGGAATTTTTCACGAGACCTTCCATGCAGCAGAGCAAGATCGACGGGATGCGCAGCCTTGGCGCGGACCTGCGCGCGTTGCGCAAGGCGCGCGGGCTGACGCTCGCGG
>JBLRXE010000372.1:0-2936 GCA_047920895.1 Roseovarius sp. | reverse complement strand
ATCGCGGCTTTCGACCTCATCGCGGGCCGAATGGATCAACTCGCGCAGGTCGGGCCAGAGCGGAACGGGGCGAAACGGGCGATAGCCGCGCGGGGCGGTGAGGGGGGTAAGGTCGCCTGATTGCACTATGGTAAGAAATGACTCGGCACGGGGGCTGAGCGGTGCGGGATCATCCAGCATGTGACGGATCACCGACTCTATGGCGGCCTCGTCCGGCGGGAGGCTGTGTCGCGCGCGGCCATGCAGGGTGGCGGCGCACAGCCCGGCGTGGAGATCGCGCAGCCCCGGTGCGGCGGCATGGGTGGCGGCGGTCATGAGGTGGACGCTGCGCAAGGCCAGAAGATCGGCGCGCAGCGGGTCGGGGTCGCTCAGATGGGCGGGCGCATGGGCCACCGCCGCCACCAGCCAGAGATAGAGCGCGCCATTGGCCGCGCGCGAGGGAAAGAGCGCCAGAGAGTCGGGCAGGCGCAACACCTCGCCGTCAAAGCTGGCGCGGGGGGTGATCTCGGCCTCGGTGCCCAAGCGGCGCAGGAACCGCAGGCGGTGCTGCGAGACCTCGGGCGGCGTGGCGCGGATTTCCACCGCATGCCCGCCGCCCAAGCCCCGGAAAAAGACTGCCAGCCGCCCGCTGACCTCGGAAAGGTCAACCGCGGCTCCGTGATGCACGAGGGGTGCATCGAGGCGGCTGGCAAAAGCGTGCCACAGTTTCCCGATGGTTTCTTCGGGTTCCCATGGCTCGATTTCAATCCGTGTCATGGCCATGCCTCACCCAAAGACAGCCGTGACAAGATCGAGGAGCCCGCGTTTGATGTCCGCGTCATCGGTCAGGGGCTGGATCATCGCGGCCTCGATGGCGCGCTCGATCGGCATCCCGGTGGCGATGAGGGTCGCGGCGTAGATGACGAGGCGGGTCGAAACCCCCTCTTCAAGATCCTGCCCCTTGAGGGCGCGGAGTTTGCCGGCCAGACGCACGAGGGCGCGGCTGCGGCTCTCGTCCAGTCCGGATTCCTGCGCGACGATCCGGGTTTCCAGGTCGGGGGCGGGAAAATCGAACTCCATCGCGACAAAGCGCTGCCGGGTCGAGGGTTTCAGGGTTTTCAGAATGTTCTGATAGCCGGGGTTGTAGGAGGCCACGAGCATGAAGCCGGGTGCGGCCGCGAGTTCCTCGCCGGTGCGGTCGATGGGCAGGATGCGGCGGTCATCGGTCAGCGGATGCAGGACCACGGTCACATCCTTGCGCGCCTCGACCACCTCGTCGAGATAGCAGATCGCCCCCTCGCGCACGGCGCGGGTGAGGGGACCGTCCACCCAGACGGTTTCGCCGCCCTTGAGCAGATAGCGGCCGATGAGGTCCGCCGCCGAAAGGTCATCGTGACAGGCGACCGTGTAGAGCGGGCGGCCAAGGGTGGCGGCCATATGCGCCACAAAGCGGGTCTTGCCACAGCCGGTCGGCCCCTTGAGCAGCACCGGCAGGTCATTGCGGCTGGCGGCCTCGAAGAGCGCACATTCGTCGCCTTGGGGGAGGTAGAAGGGGGCGGTTGCCGCCCCCCCATGTTGCAGGGTGATATCTCCGTCCATGGTGCTCACTCCGCCGCGACCGTGGCGTCGGTTGTGATCACCTCGCGCCGCGGCATGGCCAGCGCATAGATGAGCAGGAGCACGCCGAGGAAGACCACCACACCAGAGCCGAAGCGCATCCAGTAGAAGATCGCGATCTGGTCCTGCACATCCATGTAATACTCGCCCATCACGCGTTGCAGATGGGTCTGCACCGTGCCTGCGAAGGTGAGCGTGAAGGTCATGAAGACCATACCGCCCGACATGAGCCAGAAGGCGGCCATGTTGAGCACCTGATTGTAGGGATCACGATTGCGCAGGATCGGCAGCGCATAGGTGAAGATCGCGATATTGAGGCAGACATAGGCCCCGTAAAAGGCGAGGTGGCCATGGGCTGCGGTGATCTGCGTGCCGTGGGTATAGTAGTTGACCCCGTGCAGCGTGTGCAGAAAGCCCCAGACGCCCGCGCCAAAGAAGGCCAGTGTGGCGCAACCCAGCGACCACAGAAGCGCCGCCTTGTTGGGATGATCGCGCCGCCCCTTCCAGACCATGACAAAGGCAAAGGCCATCATTGCGAAGAAGGGGATCACCTCAAGCGAGCTGAAGATCGAGCCGATCCACTGCCAGTATCCCGGCGAGCCGATCCAGTAGTAATGGTGCCCGGTGCCGAGGATGCCCGAAAAGAGCGCGGCGGCAACGATGACATAGAGCCATTTTTCCACCACTTCACGATCCACGCCGGTGAGTTTCAGCATGAGGAAGGCCAGGATCGAGGCCATGATGAGTTCCCACACACCTTCAACCCAGAGATGGACGACATACCACCAGTATTGCTTGTCGAGGCTGAGGTTATGGGGATTGTAGAAGGCAAAGAGAAAGAGCAGCGCCAAGCCCCAGAGGCCCAGAAGCAGGATGTTGGAAATCGCGGTCTTGCGGCCCTTGAGCACGGTCATCGACACGTTGAAGAGAAAGATCAGCGCAGCGACGACGATGCCCACCTTGACCCAGACGGGCTGTTCGAGAAACTCGCGCCCCTCCTTGCCCAAGAGCCAGTGCCCCTCGAAGAGGTTGAAAAGATAGGTCACGACCACGCCGAGCGTGCCCACAACAAGGATGATCAGTTGCAGATAGGCCAGTTTGGTCGAGTGGATTTCGCGCTCGGCCTCTTCGGGGATCAGGAAATAGGCGGCCCCGAAGAACCCCAGCAAGAGCCAGACGATGAGGGAATTGGTGTGCAGCATGCGCAGCGTGCTGAACGGCACCAACTCGCTCAGGAAATTGGGGCTGACATAGACCCAGCCCACCAGCAAGCCGCCCAGGGGCGGACCGATCACCCCGGTGATCGCAAAGATGGTCCCGGAGATCCCAAACACCTTACC
>JBLRXE010000371.1:0-2944 GCA_047920895.1 Roseovarius sp. | reverse complement strand
GGCCGAAGGCTCGACCTTCGAGGGCGAGGCCGTCGAATGGGATGGCGCTGCCAAGCTGTCCTCGGCCGGTCTGGGCAAGGAGGGCAAGGACAAGAAAAGCTTCTTGGAGGAAGGCGACAGCGCCATTTTCGATCTTACAGGCTTGGAAAGCCTTGAAGATGTTGATTTCCTCGGTATCCGCGCGACCAGCACCAGCACGGATGCAGGCTCGATCAAGGCCATCGCCGTGCCCGAGAAGCCGGAAGATCCGAAGGATCCGGAAGACGATTTTCCGGAATGGAAGCAGGATATTTCGAATATCACGCTGGTCTTTGATCAGGACGCGGGCGACACCAAGCCGAAGCCTGGCGGTGACGGGTTCTATACCGTTAAGATCGACGTGCCCGATGAGTTCGACGACGATCTCGACAACTCGATCGACGATATCCTCGCCTGGTTGATAAAGAACGATGAGTTTGTCACCGAAGATTCCGATCTTCTGGGTGTCGTGATCAAGGGCGGACGTCAAACAACCGAGTTCTTTGCCTTTGGGGATAACAACACCAACGGCACAGAGCCTGATCCGCTGCCCGAATACATCGGGTTCAGCTTGCCGGGCGATTCCGGCAATGTTGATCCGACCAATGCGATTGATATGTCTTATAACTACGACGATTTTATATTCGGCTGACCGGACGCATGTTCGAGACCATCGAAGGGGCGGGAAACCGCCCCTTTCTTTTTGGCGCGGGACGGCGCCGGAGGCGTCTCTTGGCCGCTAAAGCACGTTGCGTCTGATCGGGTTCACATCGCCCCGGCTCCCGAGCCGGGGCCTCCACGCTGCCTCGGCGAGGTCTCGGGTCAAGCCCGGGACGGGTGTGTTTTCAATTGAGCGCAATACGCCCTAACCGCGCTGTCGCGGTGCAAACAAAAGTGATTTTCCTCAAGAGCCGACCGATTGTGTCGTGAACTGACAATCCACGATACGGGGGTGGCGGCAGGTTGCGGCAAGCAAGGTCGAGGATATTTCAATGAAAACCCATGCACAGGCTGTCGTGATCGGCGGCGGCGTTATCGGATGCTCGATTCTCTATCACCTGACCAAACTGGGCTGGACCGATGTTGTCCTGCTGGAGCGCAACGAACTGACCAGCGGCAGCACCTGGCATGCCGCCGCCAATATCCACGGGCTGCATGACAGCGCCAATATCAGCCGCCTGCAACATTACACGATGACGCTCTATAATGATCTGGAGGCCGAAACCGGGCAAAGCTGTGGGGTGTTCCAGCCCGGCAGCCTCTATCTGGCGCAGACCGAGAATCGCGCGCATCAACTGCGGCTTCAGGCCGCCAAGGCCAAGCTCTATGGGATGAATTTCCACGAGATTTCCCGCGACGAGGCCGAGCGGCTGCATCCGTTGGTGAATTTCGACGGTATCCGCTGCATCATGTATGAACCCGATGGCGGCAATGTGGACCCCTCGGGCGTGACCAATGCCTATGCGGTTGGCGCGCGGCAGCGGGGCGCGGAAATCCATCGCTTCACGCCGGTCACGGCGACGGTGCAACAGCCGGATGGGTCTTGGATCGTCGAGACGCCCAAGGGCAATATCCATACGCCTTGGGTGATCAATGCCGCCGGTCTCTGGGGGCGCGAAGTGGCCAAGCTGGCGGGGATCGAGCTGCCGCTGCAACCGACCGAACATCAGTATTTCGTGACCGAGATGATTGCCGAGATTGCCGGCATGGATCGGCGCTTGCCCTCGGTGGCGGATCGGGACGGCGAATATTATCTGCGCCAAGAGGGCAAGGGCCTGCTGATCGGGGCCTATGAGCGCGATATGCGGTTCTGGGCAGAGGAGGGCACGCCGCTTGATTTCGCCCATGACCTCTTTCCCGACGATCTGGAGCGAATCGAGGAGAACATGCTGCGTGCCATCGACCGGGTGCCGGTGGTGGGCACGGCTGGCATCAAGCGGGTGATCAACGGACCGATGATCTGGTCGCCGGATGCCAGCGTGATTCTGGGGCCGGTGCCCGAACTCAAGGGCTATTTCTGTTGCAACGGGATCATCCCCGGCTTCAGCCAATCGGCGGGCATGGGCTGGATGGTGGCGGAATGGCTCATCAATGGCGAGATGAAATATGACATGTTCGCCTGGGATCTGGCGCGTTTTGGGCTCTGGGCCAACAACCGCGATTTCGTCAAGGCCAAGGTGCGCGATCAATATGCGCATCGGTTCTCGATCCATTTCCCGAATGAGGAACGCGCCGCCGGGCGGCCGCTGCGCACTCGGCCTGTTTACGCGATGCAAAAGGAGATGGGCGCGGTCTTTGGTCTCAACTATGGTTGGGAGCATCCGCTGTGGTTCTCTGACGCGCCCAGCACGGTGGATACCAACGGCTTTACCCGGCAGAACTGGTGGGGGCCGGTGGGCGCGGAATGCAGGATGCTACGCGAACGGGCCGGGATCATCGACATTTCCAACTTTGCCAAATACCGGGTCAAGGGGCCGGGAGCGGAGGATTGGCTCAATGCGGTCTTTGCCAACCGGATGCCGAAGTCTGTCGGGCGGTCATGTCTCACGCCGCTGATCGGCGTGCGCGGTGGGATTGCGGGCGATGCGACGGTGACGCGGCTGGCGGAGGATGAATTCTGGGTGATCTCCTCGGGCATGGCGGAACGCTATCACAAGCGGTTCTTTGATGCCGTGCCGTTGCCTGAGGGGACCACGTTTCAAAGCCTGACCGACACGGTTTGCGGGTTCAACGTGGCGGGGCCGCAATCGCGCGAGATGTTGCAGCGGCTAACCAATGCCTCGCTTGAAACCGCGGATTTCCCGTTCATGGCAAGCCGCCGGATCGCGTTGGGCGGCGTGTCCTGCGTGGCCATTCGCGTGAGTTTCACCGGCGATCTGGGGTGGGAATTGCATTGCGCGGGTGAGGATCAGGCGCGGCTCTATAC
>JBLRXE010000370.1:0-2968 GCA_047920895.1 Roseovarius sp. | reverse complement strand
ACCATCCTGCGCAAGCGCGAGAATTTTCGCGCGGCATTTCAAGGGTTTGATCCGCATGTCATCGCCACATGGGGCGAGGATGAGATTGCGCACCTCTTGACCGATCCGGGCATCATCCGCCACCGTGGCAAGATCGCGGCGACCATCGGCAATGCCCGCGCCTGGGTCCAGATCGAGGCCAACGAGGGCTTTGACCGCTACCTCTGGGACTATGTCGGCGGGCGGCCCATTCAGAACCAATGGCGCTCTCTGGCCGAGGTTCCGGCACAGACCGATATTTCCGTAAAACTTTCCAAGGATTTGCAGAAACGCGGGTTCAAATTCTGTGGCCCGACCATCACCTATGCCTTCATGCAGGCGGTGGGCATGGTCAACGATCACCTCGTCACCTGCCCCTGTCATGCGCCCGTTGCGCAATTGGCCCCACGCACCTGAATGTGATCGCCCAACCGTGCCGCTTGGGGTTTTCATTCGCCCCATCCTGCCCGATGGTCCCCCAAACAGGAGAGAGCCCATGCCCCTATTGCCCAGCCTGCCCGACCCCGCGCATCTGATGGACCTCTACGCGCGCTTCCCCCGCAACGTGCGCCCGCTGATGGAATACACCGACGGCCTCTTGCGCAGCGACGGAGAGCTGAGCATCGGAATCCGTGAACTCATCGCCACCTATGTCTCTGCCCTCAACGCCTGCACCTTTTGCGCCGGCGCGCACCGCGCCTATGCCGAGGTGTTCGGCATCGACGCGGCCCTCATCGACGCGCTGATTGCGGATGTCGAGACCGCGCCGATAGATGCAAACCTGCGCCCGCTCCTCGCCTATGTGGCCAAGCTCAACACGCTCCCGAGCAAGCTGGTGCAGCGCGACGCGCAGGCGGTCTATGACGCGGGCTGGTCCGAGGCGGCGCTTTACGAGGCGGTGCAGGTCTGCGCGCTCTTCAACATGATGAACCGGATCATCGAGGGCACAGGCGTCAATTTCGATTATGCCGAGGCGCCCGAGGGGCATCCCGCAACCGGCACCACGCCCGAGGATCAGGCCGCCACCTACAGCCGCTTTGGCGCGATGGTCGAGACGATGGCCAAAGGATAGACCGATGCTGGTTGTTGCAGGGCTGATCATCGCCTTCGTGCTGGTGCTGATCCTGTCGAACCGGCGCACACGGTCGTGCCGCTGGCGCGCGGACCGGCGACAGGACCGCGACGGGCAATCCTATTACCGCTGCATGGCCTGCGGTGCGCAGGGCTTTACATCCACCGGCAAACCGCCTCTGGATTGTGCGGTAAATCCCCGCGCCGCCCAAGAGGACTGAGATGAGCCAACGCCCCGCCGATGCCGCCGCCCGCCGTGCCGTGCCGCCCGTGATCTGCTACCCCAATGACACGCTGCCGGTGCCCGATCTGGCGCTCTATGCCGCTGCGCGCGCCGAGGCGACCAAGGTATCCGAGGTGCTGGTCCCCCCGCGCGAGGCGGCCTGCTTTCGCGCCAAGGCGGGGCAATTCTTTCGCATCACCAGCGTGGATGGCCCGCAGGTGGGCGATCTCAACCTCTGGAACGCCTCCGACCTCACCGAGCGGTTCTATTCCGGCAAGACCCGCGCGCTCCATGGCACCCATGTGACCACAGGCGAACGCCTCTGGTCCTCCTTTCCGCATCTGCGCCCCATGGCGACCATTACCGGCGATAGTCTGGGCTGGTATGGCATCGACGATTTCGGCGGCTCGGTGCATGACGTGATCGGCACCCGCTGCGATCCCTATACCGGCAATCTCCTGTCGGGGGTGCAGTATCACCACTGTTGCCACTCCAACCTGACCCGCGCCTTGGCGGATGAATTGGGCATGTCGCTCGCCGAGGCGGAACCGCACGTCCATGACGTGCTCAACGTCTTCATGTGCACGGGGTTCACCCGCGACACCGGCCAGTATTTCATGAAGGCATCGCCAGTGCGCCCCGGCGACTATCTGGAGTTTTTCGCCGAAATCGACATTCTGGGCGCGCTCAGCGCCTGTCCCGGAGGCGATTGCTCGTCCGAGCATACCAGCGACACCGCAGCCTGTTACCCGATGCTGGTCGAGGTCTTTGCCCCCGCACCGGGCGCGCTCAACGGCTGGCACAGCCCCGCGCGCAATGGCTATGACCGCAGCCACGGGCGGTAAAAGGACGGGAAAGAGCGGGGCACCCTATCTCAAACGCGGCCCTTCCACGGCACCAGCCAGTTTTCCGCCTTGCGCATCAGGATGTCGATGCCATAGCCGATCACCCCGATCAGGATGATGCCCATCAGCACGATATCCGTCAGCTGAAAGCGGCTCGCGACCATGATCATCATGCCTGCGCCCTTTTCGGCGGCCACCAGTTCGGCGGCCACCACCGTGCCCCAACAGACGCCCATCGCGACACGCGCGCCGGTGAAAATCTCGGGCAGGGAATTGGGCACGATCACATGCCGCATGAGTTGCCATTTGCTCGCCCCCAGCGAATAGGCGGCATGAACCTTGGAAATCGCCACACCCGATACGCCTGCGCGCGCCGAAATCGTCATGATCCAGAGCGCGGCCAGAAACAGCAGGATGATCTTGCCGCTCTCGCCGATGCCCGCCCAGATGATCACCAGCGGAATGAGGGCCAAGGGCGGCACCGGGCGCATGAATTCGACGATCGGATCGAACCAGCCCCGGAACCAATCGGACAAACCCATGGCATAGCCCAGCGGAATCCCCACCAGCGCACCCAGGGCAAAGCCCACGATGACGCGGAACAGTGACCAATAAAGATGCTCCCAGAGGGTGAAATTCTGATAGCCCTGCTGCGTTACCCCGATCAACCGGGCCACCACCGCCTCTGGCGCGGGCAGCCATATGGGTTCCATCTGCATGCCCTTGGCAGGGGCGAAATTGAGCGATCCCTTGGCGGTCACGGCTACGGTGCCATCGGCCACCGCAACGGTCTGGCCCTCGCTCACCGGCC
>JBLRXE010000369.1:0-2978 GCA_047920895.1 Roseovarius sp. | reverse complement strand
CGCTTGTCGTGGTTTTTCTTGCCCTTGGCGATGCCGATCTTGAGCTTGGCGATGCCGCGATGGTTGAAATAGAGCACCAAGGGCACCAGCGTCATGCCCTTGCGCTGGGTCTCGCTCCAGAGGCGGGACATTTCCTTTTTCGAAACCAGAAGCTTGCGCCGACGCTTTTCCTCGTGGCCAAAGGTCCTGGCTTGCTCGTAGGGGGCGATGTAGGAGTTGACGAGCCAGAGTTCGCCGTTTTCGACCATGGCGTAGCTCTCGGCGATATTGGCGCTGTTGACGCGCAGCGATTTCACCTCGGAGCCTTCGAGGAGGATGCCGCATTCGAGATCGTCGTCGATGGCAAAATCATAGCGCGCGCGCCGGTTCTCGGCGATCACCTTGTAGTTCGGGTTTTCCTTGTCCTTGGCCATCCTGCCTACCTAATGGCGCGCGCGGGCGCTGTCCAGCGGGGGCGATGTCATTCCGCCGCGCGGCGGAGGCTGGCCATCAAGAGATGGAATTTCTCGCCCTGAATGGCGACATGGCCGCGCAGCACCTCGGCGGCGCGCGCGGCATCTCCGGCGCGCAAGGCGGCGACGACCGCCTCGTGTTCGGCCATGGATTGCGCCATGCGCCCGCGCAGGCGCAATTGCATCCGGCGAAAGGGTTTCAGGCGGCGGTGTAGGCGCAGCGCCTCTTGTTCGAGAAATCCATTGCCCGCGTGGCGATAGATCATGTGATGGAACTGTTCGTTCTCACGGTAATAGACGTCGGCATCATCCGCCGCGATGGCCTGAGTGCAGCGGGCGTTGGCGGCGTCAAGATCGGCCAGTGCTGACTCTGAAATGCGATGTGCCGCGAGGCGTCCGCAGACGCCTTCGATTTCGGCCATGGTTTCGAACATCTCCATCAGTTCGACAAGGCCGGGCTGGCGGATGAAAACGCCCCGACGGGGAATCTGAACCGCAAGGCCTGAGGCCACAAGCCGTTGCAATGCCTCACGGATCGGCGTGCGCGAGACATTGAATTGCCGGGCAAGGCGGATTTCATCGAGCCGGTCGCCATCGCTGAAATCGCCGGTAAAGACCAGCTCTTCCAACGTATCGGCGATCATGTCTGCGCGGCGCATCTCCATGAAAAAATCCTAGCGAGGGCCGCGTTTGTGCGCAAGTGGGAAACTCTTGTATACAAAAATCTTGACTCTGAATTCAAAACACCAAACACTCTGCCCCACGGTCCGGGCCACACGTTCGGGCACAATGGGAGGAAGATATGAACAAGATGACTTTCACGGCTGCGGCTGCGGCCGGGATCATGCTGCTGGGCAGCACAGCCTATGCCGCCGAACTGCGCCTGTCACATCAGTGGTCGAACAACGACGTGCGTCACAAGGTGGCGCAGATCGTGGCCGATGAGGTCGCCGCCGCCGGTGTCGATCTCGACATCAGGATCTTTGGCTCTGAGTCGCTCTTCAAGGCGCGCGAGCAATACACGCCGCTGAGCCGGGGTCAGCTTGACATGACCGTGTTGCCGCTGAGCTATGCCGGTGGGCAGCAGCCCGCCTATAACCTCACGCTGATGCCGGGTCTGGTCAAGAACCACGACCACGCCGCGCGCCTGTCGGAAAGCCCCTTCATGGAGGCGGTCGAGGCCAAGATGGCCGAAGATGACGTGATGGTTCTGGTGCATGGCTATCTGGCTGGTGGCTTTGCCAGCACGGGCAAGTGCATCACCAAGCCCGAGGATGTGGCGGGTATGCAGACCCGCGCCGCAGGCAAGGCGTTCGAGCAGATGCTGGCGGGTGCGGGTGCGTCGATTGCCTCGATGGCTTCGTCCGAGATTTACAACGCGATGCAGACCGGCGTTCTGGATGCGGTCAATACCTCGTCTTCGTCGTTCGTGTCCTTTCGCATTTATGAGCAGGTGAAATGCTACACGCCTGCGGGCGATGTGGCGCTGTGGTTCATGTATCAGCCTCTCCTGATGAACAAATCCACCTTTGACGGGCTGAACGCAGACCAGCAGGCGGCGCTCTTGGCGGCGGCGGAAAAGGCCGAAGCCTTCTATCTGGAAGAGGCCAAGAAAGAGGATGCCGCGTCGGTTCAGGTGTTCAAGGATGCCGGCGTCGAGATTGCCGCGATGACCGAAGAGGATTTCCAGGCATGGCGCGCGCTGGCGGCCGAGACCTCTTACAAGGCCTTCGTCGAGAGCGTGCCGGACGGGCAGGCGTTGCTTGATATGGCGTTCGCTGTCGAGTGATCCGTATCGGCTGCCGCGCCGGATGCGTGCGGCAGCCAGTTTCCTGCTCCCCTGACATGAGGTAGACCATGGCTGGCCATGCATCGGGTGCCGTTGCGCGCACCGGACAAAACCCTTTTCTGCGCGCGGTTGCCGCGCTCTCGACGCTGGCGGGGTGGATCTCGGCTGCGATGATCGTCGCCGCCGTTTTCATCACCTGCCAGATGATCTGGGTGCGGTTCGTGATGAACGGCACAACTGTCTGGCAGACCGAGGCGGTGATCTATCTGATGATCGCGGCCACGCTCTTGGGCCTGTCCTATGTGCAGCGCCTGCGCGGGCATGTGAATGTCGATCTCATCCCGCTGGCCGTGCCCAAGCGCGCGCGCAAGGGGCTGGCAGTGGTGACGCTGACGCTCTCCATCGTGATTGTCGCGGTCATGCTCTGGTATGGCTATGAATTCTGGCATGTCGCCTGGGCGCGCGGTTGGAAATCGGACACGGTCTGGGGGATTGATCTGTGGATTCCCTATCTGGCGCTGCCGATCGGGCTGGGCCTGTTCCTGTTGCAGTTGGTCGCCGATCTGGTGGCGCTGCTGCTCAATATAGATTCGCCTTTTGGGCTGGAGGACGTCTGATGGATCCGCTCTTGCTTGGCCTGATCGTTGCGATTGCGACGATCGTGGTTCTCTTTTCCGGTGTCTCGGTCGCGATTGGTCTCTTGATCGTGTCCGGCGGATTTCTGATCGTTTTCGACG
>JBLRXE010000368.1:0-3010 GCA_047920895.1 Roseovarius sp. | reverse complement strand
GGGCGCTGCCCCCGCCGCCCGTTCCGGGCGTCCCCCCGGAGTATTTATGGAACGATGAAGCGGGCGGTTGGTCCGCGACTGGAAAGGAGAGCGATATGTTCAAGGCATTGGTCGTCGACAAGGACGAGACGAGCGGCAAGACGCAGGCGGAGGTCAAGACCATGACGCTGGATGATCTGCCCGAGGCCGAGGTGACGGTGGCGGTCGAATATTCCACGGTGAATTACAAGGACGGGCTGTGCATCGGGCCGGGTGGCGGGCTTGTGCGCAAGTATCCGCATGTGCCGGGGATTGATTTCGCGGGCACGGTCGAGGACAGCCGCGACCCGCGTTACAAGCCCGGCGACAAGGTGGTTCTGACCGGTTGGCGCGTGGGCGAGGCGCATTGGGGCGGCTACGCGCAAAAGGCGCGCGTCAAGGCCGACTGGCTGGTGCCGCTGCCCGAGGGGATGGACACGCGGGCCGCGATGGCCGTAGGCACGGCCGGATTCACCGCCATGCTGGCGGTGATGGCGCTCGAGGATCACGGGCTGACGCCGGGGCACGGGCCGGTGCTGGTCACAGGGGCGGCGGGCGGCGTGGGGTCGGTGGCCACCGCGATTCTGGCCAATCTCGGGCATGAGGTGGCAGCCGTGACCGGACGCCCCGAGCAGGAGGGCTATTTGCGCGGGTTGGGGGCAAGTCGGATCGTGCCGCGCGGGGAGCTGTCCGAGACGGTCAAGCGCCCACTGGAGGCCGAGACATGGACGGGTTGCGTCGATGCTGTGGGCGGGGCCATGTTGGCGCGGGTGCTGGGGCAGATGAAATACGGCGCGAGCGTTGCCGCCGTGGGGCTGGCGGGCGGCGCGGGTCTGCCTGCGACGGTCATTCCGTTCCTGTTGCGCGGCGTCAACCTTCTGGGCATCGACAGCGTGATGCAGCCCTATGATAACCGGGTCCGCGCCTGGGGACGGATCGCGCGCGACCTGCCGCTGGACAAGCTCGAGGCGATGATTACCCGCGCCACGCTGGAGGATTTGCCGCGTCTGGGGGCGGATATTCTGCAAGGGCAGGTCAAGGGCCGGGTCGTGGTTGATCTGAACGCCTGAGGCTTGCCAAAGCCTGCGGCCCTCGCTAGCCATGGCAGGCGGGGGAGAGCAGTATGACAGAACAGGCAGGCATCACGATCAGGCTGGCGCGTGAGGCGGATTTTGCCACCCTCTGGCCCATTGTGCGCGATGTGATCCGGGCGGGGGATACCTATGCCATCGAGCCGGGGCTGACCCGCGAGGCGGTGCGCACGCTTTGGATGGAAGCGCCGCGCGCCACCTATGTGGCCGAGCGCGAGGGCGAGATCCTGGGCACCTATTACCTCAAGACCAATCAGGCCGGGGGCGGGGCGCATGTCTGCAACGCCGGTTACATGGTGGTCGAGGCCGCGCGCGGGCAGGGCATCGCGCGGGCCATGTGCGTGCATTCGCAGGATGAGGCGCGCGAGCTTGGTTATCTGGCGATGCAGTTTAATTTCGTGGTCGAGACCAACCGGGGTGCGATTGCGCTCTGGGAGCATTTGGGGTTCGACACCGTCGGACGGTTGCCGCGCGCCTTTCGCCATCCGCAGGCGGGGTTGGTGGATGCGCGGGTGATGTATAAATGGTTGGGTGACGGGGCGGAATAGGCTCAGGCGTGCAGGCTGAGGAATTGGGTGAGTCTGCCTGCAAAGGCCTGCGGTGCCTCGATCAGGCCAAGGTGGCGCAGGGCGGGCTGAATGGCGCATTGGCTGCCGATGATTTCTGAGGCGATCGCCTCGGCCATGGCGGGGCTAGAGCCGCTGTCATGTTCGCAGGTCATAACAAGGGCGGGCAGCGTCAGAGGGGGCGCGGGCCGGATCAATTCGGTCACGCCCTCTGCCAGCACCCGCCGGTGCGCCGCATAGCTGGCAGGATCGGTGGCGAGCACGGTCTGGCGGATTTTCCCGACCTTTTCGGGGTTCTGCGTGCGGAATTCTGGTGTGAACCACCGCTCCAACGCGGCGTCTATGGTGGCCGCAGGACCGCCAGAGGCCGCATCACGGGCCTGTGCCGCGACCCGCGCCTGAAGATCGGGGGCGCGTTCATGGGGCGAGTTGAGAATTGCCAAGGCCGAAACGCGGGCCGGGTGATCGAGCGCGGCGCGCCGGTTGATCATGCCGCCAAGCGAAAAGCCAACAAGGGCGGCGCGCGGCAGAGCGAGCCGGTTCATCAGGGTGAGGAGTTGCCCTGACAGGGTGGTCAGAGTGAGCGGACCGATATGGGGCGCGCTCTGGCCATGGCCCGGCAGATCGTAGCAAAGCACGCGGAAATGTCGCGCCAGAAGCGGCGCGATCACGCCCCATGTGCTCTGCCGTGAGAGGCCAAGGCCGTGGATCAGCACCACGGCGGGGGCGTCCTCGGGGCCGCTCAGGTCATGGGCCGTGCCCTCGGGCGTCCGCGCCATTCAGACCCCCGCCGGATTGTCGACATCATGGCCCATTTCGCGCAGATCCTCGTAGCGGTTGCCGATGCGGTGATGCGGATGCCCGCCGACCGAGGCGCCAAGGGCGAGAATGATTTCATCTTCAGCAGGGGCATCGGGCACGACCGTGTGGATGGTCTGGTAATGCGAGCGTCGCCCGGCGTCGTCCTTGTCCATCAGCGGGATCATCAGCGCCGCGCCCGCAGCACCGCGCGTGTTGGTGAAGGCGAGATAGGTCTTGGCCTTGACCGCATCGCGGAACTGGTTGCCGAACCAGAGCGTATGGGTCAGCGCCATGGCATGTTCCAACTCGCCGCCCATGCCGACAACGCTGGCCTTGCCATAGCCTTCGAGCCGGTCGCCGGTGACATCGAGAATCATGTCGGTCAGCAGGCGGCCCAGCACCGGGCCTTGGGCGCGGATTTCGGGGCCGAGATCCGCGACATGGCCGCGCCCGAACCACGGGTTGCGGATGATCGCCATGGCCGCGACGAGCAGCGTGGGGTCGGCCACATCCTTGCCGCCTTCACGGTGGGTG
>JBLRXE010000367.1:0-3014 GCA_047920895.1 Roseovarius sp. | reverse complement strand
GCGGCGAACAACCTGCGCAAGCGGCTGGCGCAGCTTCTGGACCATGCAATTGCGCTGGACTGGATCAAGGCCAACCCCGCGCGCCTGGTCAAACCCTATCGGATTGAAAGCAGCGGGTTCCACGCCTGGGACGAAGGCGAAATTGCCCGTTTCTTCGAGGTTCACGAACCCGGCACGCTGGCGCATCGCGCGGTCACGCTGATGCTTTACACGGGCGCGGCCCGTGTCGATGCCGTCAAGCTTGGCCCATGGAACATCAAGGGCGGGCGGATCGAATACCGCCGCCAGAAAACCATTCGCAGCAATGGCCAGCTTGTGAGCATTCCCATTCACAAGGATCTTGCCGAGGTTCTGGCGAGCCTGTGCGATGACCGCCCGTTTCTGGCCACGGCATACGGAAAGCCCCGATCGCCCGAGGGCTTGGGAAATTCCATGCGCGACTGGTGCGACAAGGCCGGGCTGGCAACCTGTTCAGCCCATGGCCTGCGCAAAGCCTGCGCGCGGCGGCTGGCCGAGGCGGGCGCGACCGCCCATGAAATAATGGCCGTCACGGGCCATAAGACGCTGGCCGAGGTCCAGCGCTATACCGAATCTGCGATGCGCGAGGGACTGGCAGATCAAGCCTTCGCCAAGCTGATTTCCCGGCCAAATCGGGAACAAACCGTGGTGAACCTACCCCATAGGTTCGCCAAAAATGACACCCAAGCAGCGGAAAATAAAGGAAAATAACATGGGTTTTGGTAGGCCCGGAGGGACTCGAACCCCCAACCAAAGCGTTATGAGCGCTCTGCTCTAACCAATTGAGCTACAGGCCCCACCTGCGGCATTTCGTAAGCCGGGGGCGGGGCGGGGTCAAGGCTTTGAGATTGCGCAGCGGCGGTCAATCGGCTAACGGGGGGCGCATTCAAGCGATGGGGACAATCCATGACCGAGCGACAGAACGGGATCACCTATGCCGATGCAGGCGTTGATATTGACGCGGGCAATGCGCTCGTGGAGCGGATCAAGCCTGCGGCCAAGCGCACCAACCGTTCGGGCGTCATGTCGGGGCTTGGCGGCTTTGGCGGGCTGTTTGATCTCAAGGCTGCCGGGTTCACCGATCCGGTTTTGGTGGCGGCGACCGATGGGGTTGGCACCAAGCTGCGGATCGCGATTGACACCGGCCATGTCGATGGCGTGGGGGTCGATCTTGTCGCGATGTGTGTCAATGACCTGATTTGTCAGGGCGCGGAGCCGCTGTTTTTCCTTGATTATTTTGCCACGGGCAAGCTCGAGCTGGAGCAGGCGACGCGCATCATCGAAGGCATTGCGCGGGGGTGCGAAGGCTCTGGCTGTGCGCTCATTGGTGGCGAGACCGCAGAAATGCCGGGCATGTATCCAGCGGGTGATTTCGATCTGGCGGGGTTTGCCGTGGGTGCCATGGAGCGGGGCACGGAGCTGCCGGCGGATGTGGCGGAGGGCGATGTGTTGCTCGGTCTTGCCTCGGACGGGGTGCATTCCAACGGCTATTCCCTCGTGCGGCGGATTGTCGAGATGTCGGGGCTGACATGGGAGGATGCCTGTCCCTGGGCCGCGGGCAGTCTGGGAGAGGTTCTGCTCACGCCCACGCGGCTCTATGTGCGGCCCGTTCTGGCGGCGCTTCGGGCGGGGGGCATCCACGGTCTTGCGCATATTACCGGCGGCGGGCTGACCGAGAACTTGCCGCGCGTGTTGCCCGAGGGGCTGGGCGCGGAGATTGACCTTGGCGCATGGGAGTTGCCGGGGGTGTTCCGCTGGCTGGCCGAGACCGGCAATATGGCTGAGGCGGAATTGCTCAAGACCTTCAATTCCGGCATCGGGATGATCGCGGTGGTGGCGGCGGACGAGGCCGAAGCGGTGAGCGCCGCCCTCAGCGAGGCGGGCGAGCGCGTCTGTCGGCTGGGGCAGGTGGTGCCGGGCAAGGGCGTGGCCTATCGGGGCCGTCTTTTGTGAGCAAGCGGGTCGCGATCCTGCTCTCGGGGGGCGGCTCGAACATGCGCGCGCTCGTCGCGAGCATGACCGGCGACCATCCGGCGCGGCCTGCGCTGGTGCTGTCGAACCGGGCGGATGCGGGGGGCATTGCCTGGGCCGCGGGGCAGGGGATTGCGACCGAGGTGGTGGATCACCGCCCGCATGGGCCGGATCGCGCCGCGTTCGAGGCAGAGATTGCCGCGCGGATGCGCCCCTATGAGATCGACATCATCTGTCTGGCGGGGTTCATGCGCGTGCTCACGGCCGGGTTCGTGGGGCCGTGGCAAGGGCGGATGATCAATATCCATCCCTCGCTCTTGCCGAAATATCGCGGCTTGCACACCCATGCCCGTGCGATTGAGGCGGGCGAGCGCGAGGCGGGCTGCACTGTGCATGAGGTCACGGCAGAGTTGGATGAGGGGCCGGTGCTGGGGCAGGCGCGGGTGCCGGTTCTGGCAGGCGATACGCCCGACACGCTGGCCGCACGGGTGCTGGCGCAGGAACATATCCTCTATCCAATGGTGCTGCGGCGCTTTGCCGGGGGCAACCGCACACCGCTCTACCTGCCCTGAGCGCGGCATTTGCAATTCGGCCAATCTGGTCTATAGCTGGGCGCGGGGGACAGGACCGGGCATTTAAGACAAGAGCAAAGATCACCCCTTATGAAAACCATCACCACGACTGAAGAACTGGCCGCGTTTTGTGATATGGCGCGCGCGCATCCCTATGTGACCGTCGATACCGAGTTTCTGCGCGAACGCACCTATTATTCCAAGCTCTGCCTGTTGCAGCTGGCGCTGCCGGGCACGGGCGATGACAGTGCCGTTCTGGTCGATCCGATCAACGGCGCGGATATGTCGATGGAGCCGCTTTACACGCTTTTCCGCGACACCTCGGTGGTCAAGGTGTTTCATGCCGCGCGGCAGGATCTGGAGATTTTCCATGTCGATGCCGGGGTGATTCCCGATCCGCTGTTCGATACACAGGTGGCGGCGATGGTCTGCGGCTTTGGCGAGCAGGTGGGC
>JBLRXE010000366.1:0-3018 GCA_047920895.1 Roseovarius sp. | reverse complement strand
CGGTCAGCGGCACATGCAGCGTGATGAAATCGGACCGCTTGAGCAATTCCTCAAGCTCGACCTTTTCCACGCCCATCTTGTCGGCCTTTTCCTGACCCAAGAAAGGATCATAGGCGATAACCTTCATCTTGAGGCCGCGCGCCCGGTCACAGACGATGCCACCGATATTGCCCGCGCCAATCACGCCAAGGGTCTTGTTGAAAAGCTCGACCCCCATGAAGCCATTTTTTTCCCATTTGCCCGCATGGGTCGAGGCAGAGGCCTCTGGCAGTTGTCGTGCCACGGCGAACATCATCGCAATCGCATGCTCGGCGGTGGTGATCATGTTGCCAAAGGGCGTGTTCATCACGATCACGCCTTTCTTGCTCGCCGCTTCCTTGTCGATATTGTCGGTGCCGATACCGGCGCGTGCGATCACCTTGAGCTTGTGCGCATTTGCAAGGATCTTTTCTGTGACCTTGGTCGCAGAACGGATCGCGAGACCATCATAGTCGCCGATCACCTCGGCGAGTTTATCCTTGTCCTTGCCCAGTTCGGGGCGAAAATCCACCTCGATGCCATGATCGCGAAAGATCTGGACAGCGGTTTCAGAGAGTTTGTCGGATACGAGAACCTTGGGGGCCATTTTTGGGCTCCTTTTATGAAAATCTTGAGGGGGATAACCGGACTCTTGAAAAGAGTCCGGATCGATTTCTTTTCAAGAAATCGGGATCAGGCCGCTACGGTCTGCGCTGCGATCTCGGTGTCGAATGCCCATTTGATCCACGGCATGAGCGCCGCCACATCAGAGGTCTCGATCGTGCCACCGCACCAGATCCGCAGACCGGCAGGTGCATCGCGATAGGCGCCGATGTCATAGGCCACGCCAGCCGTTTCCAGCCGCTTGGCAACCGCCTTGGCAAACCCCGCGCCATCGGTGATCCGCGGATCCTCGAACGTGAGACACACCGAGGTATTGGAGCGGATCGCCGGATCAGCCGCCAGAAACGCCAGCCAGTCGTTTTGCGCCACGAATTTCGCGACCGCCGCCAGATTGGCATTGGCCCGCGCTTGCAGGCCCGTCATGCCACCCACCGACGCCGCCCAATCGAGCGCCACGAGGTAATCCTCGACCGCGAGCATCGAGGGTGTGTTGATCGTCTCGCCCACAAAGATTCCGTCGATCAGCTTGCCGCCCTTGGTCAGGCGGAAAATCTTGGGCAGGGGCCATGCGGGGGTATAGCTCTCCAGCCGTTCCACCGCGCGGGGGCTGAGGATCAGCATGCCATGCGCTGCCTCACCGCCCAGCACCTTTTGCCATGAGAAGGTCGTCACATCGAGCTTGTCCCACGGCAGATCCTGCGCGAAGGCGGCAGATGTGGCGTCACAGATCGTCAGCCCCTGACGATCCGCCTTGATCCAGTCGCCATTCGGCACGCGCACGCCAGAGGTGGTGCCGTTCCATGTAAACACGACATCCTGGTCGGTATCAACCGAGGCCAGATCAACGATCTGCCCGTAATCGGCGGTTTTGACCACGGCGTCGAGCTTGAGTTGCTTGACCGCATCCGTGACCCAGCCTGCGCCAAAGCTTTCCCAGGCCAGCATCTCGACGGGCCGCGCGCCCAAGAGGTTCCACATCGCCATTTCCACGGCGCCCGTGTCAGAGGCAGGCACGATACCGATCTTGTAATCAGCAGGCACGCCGAGGATGGCGCGGGTATTCTCGATGGCGGCCTTCAGCTTGGCCTTGCCCGCGGCGGCGCGATGGCTGCGACCCAAGGGGGCATCAGACAACATGTCGAGCGTGAATGTGGGGATCTTGGCACAAGGGCCAGAGGAAAAACGCGGATTTTCCGGCCTCGTTGCCGGTGCTTCAATAGCCATGTAGCTACCCTCTCAGATAAGCGCCCCTCGTTGGGGAGGGGTGTCCCACTCACGGCAATACGACCAAGCGGGGTCTTTCGCAAGTGCAGAAATGACGCTAGAACGCCGCTTAAGTGAGAAAATGCGACACGCGCACCTATGATCGGAAACCTGCCCCATGTTTACCACCACCTTGATCGCTGCGCCCGGCGCGCTTGACCCCGCCCTTGCCGAGGCGTTGCGCAATGCCTGGGGCGGCGGGGCGGTGCAATGGCTGGCCCCCGACGAGGCGGCGGAATTCGACCTGCCAGAGATGCCGGGAAACCGCTGGGATGTCTGGGCCGATCTGCAAAACAAAGCCGTTGATCTGGTGGTTCAACCCACCGAGAGGCGGCGCAAGAAGATGCTGCTTGCGGATATGGACAGCACCATGATTGAGCAGGAATGTATCGACGAACTGGCCGAGGTGGCGGGCGTGGGCGCGCGTGTCCGCGCCATCACCGCGCGGGCGATGAATGGCGAGCTGGATTTTGAGGGCGCGTTGATCGAGCGAGTGGCGCTGCTCAAGGATTTGCCTGACACGGTGATCGGCGAGGTTCTGGCAAGCCGGATCACCTATATGGCGGGCGGGTCCGCTCTGGTGGCGACGATGCGCGCCAACGGGGCCTATTGCGCCTTGGTCTCGGGCGGGTTCACCGCCTTCACAGGGTACGTTGCGGCGCATCTCGGATTTGACGAAAACCGCGCCAATACGCTTTTGACCGAGAATGGGCGTCTGCTTGGCGATGTCGCCCGCCCCATTCTGGGACGCGCGGCCAAGGTGCAGGCGTTGGAAAATATCAGCGCGCGGCTGGGGATCACAGAGGCCGACGTGCTTGCGGTGGGCGACGGGGCCAATGATCTGGGTATGTTGGGCCGCGCAGGCGCGGGCGTGGCGCTCCATGCAAAGCCAAGCGTCGCCGTCCAATGTGACATCCGCGTCAATCACGGGGATCTGACGGCGCTGCTCTACATCCAGGGCTACACGCGAGATCAGTTCGTGATCTGAAGCGCAGACAGAGGGTTAGAAATTCGCGGTCACACCCGGCAGGTTCAGCGCCTTGATCAGTTCGCGCAACTCCTGACGCGCGGCGATGTTCGAGATGTTGAGGCCCTTGACCCCGATATCCTTGA
>JBLRXE010000365.1:0-3019 GCA_047920895.1 Roseovarius sp. | reverse complement strand
AAAGCATCAGCGGGACAATCGGCTCCTGACGTTGGGGGATCATCCCCCGCTCGCCACTCCCTTCCTTGCCCCTAATTCTGTCTTCGAGATCAACCCGCGAGGGGTCGGACTACGGGCGAGCCCGTGCCGCCGGGTGGATTCGGACAAGCCGAACGCACCCGGTGATGTCAGCCAGTATTCGGGCCTTCGAGGTCCTGTCGCGCGGGGGATGGTCCCCCGCCTCCAAGACAGGAGCCAAACAGATGTCCCGCAAAGATGCACACGCCTTCGCCGCCTCCCTCGCCGCCACGCTCATGGTCTCGATCGTCGTCTTCCAGGCAGGGGATGGAACCTTCGGCGCCGTCCCCGCCGATGAAATCGACGGCGACGAGGTCGTGATCGTCTCGGAGTACGATCCCTTCGGGTGAGGCTTCGGCCTCACTTCCCGAGGTCCCGGGCACGGCGCAGGTGCGCCTCCGGGCCTATCGACGACCAAGTGATCGGCGATGCCGATCTGAGGCACGCCGGTGTGCCACCCTGGCGCAGATCGTGGTGCGCACAGGCCGCTGGGAGCCGACCTTCACCGCGAAGCGCACGAATGGAAGCGCAAAGCAGCGGGCTGACACTACAACCATCGAAGCATCGGGAAAATTTCACTTGCCTTTAAGAAACACAACATCGTATGATGTAGAAAATCTTAAAGGGGCTGAGCATTGCCGTCATTCAACACCGTGATAGTCTCCACGCTGGTGGACGTTGAAACCCGCCTTGAGGACTTTGACGTCACTCGCCAGCAGATCATGGCTATCGGACAAACCGCCCGCGCCTATGCGGACGACGCCAGCCCCTCCATGCCGCTCAACGCGGCTGGAATGTTGTCTTACATTCACGGCGTTGGCGAACTCCGCCAGCAGCTTGTCGGTCCTGACTACGTGCCGGACAGAACTTGCGGCATTGAAGCGGTTGTAAAACGTGATCGCACTGTCCGCATTGGCTTCCAGAACGTTGATAAATGCTGTGTGAATATGCCGCCCCTGCCACGCTCCGAAAAGGGTAGTGGCGCGGAAAGCCTTTCTGGACCCGATTTGTTTGTCAACGCAGGTATGAAACCCGGCCCCCTCACCGCCGTATTGAAGGACGGTATCCGTACCTACTATGTCATGGTTGGCCTTGATGGCAGTGTGGAACTGTCTTGTCCCGTGATCGAAAAGGGTAAGTTTGTTCACTGGATGGAACGGATATACATCTATTCGCCTGACAGCGACTGGGAGGCAGACCCGCAAACCGATACCGGCCCCATTGAAGACTTCGACATCACCGTTTCCTTCAAACACTAATGTTCAACGCAGATCGTCTCAAAACAGCCCGAGAACGGCGGATGCTGACAGCGAAGGGACTCGCAGAGCGCGTAGGCGTGTCTGCGGTCACTCTCTCAAAGTATGAAAACGGGCATCCGCCCGATGAAGCGACAGCGAAGCGCCTGGCGTTCGCGCTTTCCTATCCAATTGATTTCTTTTACCGGGAAGCGCCAGAGCGTATTGATACCGACGCCGTTAGCTTCCGCAGTCTGTCGCGTATGAAGGCCAAAGAGCGCCGAGCTGCAGAAGCAGCGGGATCGTTGGGAATCGAGCTTTACGAGTGGATCGACTCCCGCTTCAACCTGCCCGCCGCCGACCTTATAGACCTGAGCAAAGAGCGCAGCCGCCCGCATGTCGCCGCCCGCCTTCTGCGCCAGCATTGGGGCATAGGCGACAGGCCTATAGGAAACGTTCTCAAGCTGATCGAGTCAAAGGGTATTCGCGTCCTTTCCCTGTCGGAAGCGACCAAGCATGTTGACGCTTTCTCGTTTTGGCGCGGGGAACATCCCTATGTTTTCTTGAACCAAGAGAAGACGGCGGAACGGTCCATCTTTGATACGGCACATGAGCTTGGACACCTTGTCTTGCATCACCACGCAGGGTCGAAAGCCGACAAAGAGGCAGAGACGCAGGCCGACAGATTTGCATCGGCATTCCTCATGCCCGAAAACGACATGATGGACTATGCGCACCTTTTCACAGTTGGGCAGATCATTTCGGCCAAGAAGCGTTGGAAGGTATCGGCCATGGCCTTGGCATACCGCCTCAATTCTCTGGGCTATATCAGCGAATGGAACTACCGTTCTTTGCTGATCGAGCTTGGGAAGCGAGGCTATCGAAGCGGCGAGCCAGACGGAATCGAGCGTGAGGTTTCGACCGTGCTCGCAAAGGTCTTGGCCGCTCTTTGGTCAAAGGGCATGACTAAGGACGACATCGCTAAAGACCTTGGGATTCCTTTGGGGGAAATCGAGGCCCTTATTTTCCGACTGTCGCCAGATCAACGGGCCGTTAATGAGCCGCACAAACCGGCGCTGCGAGTGGTGAAGTAGCACTGCAAAGCCGGATCCATGAAAGTGTGACGATCACCCGATTCGGCAGTTAATTGTCCGCTCTGTCCAGCCCTGTCATTTCCCGATGCTGTTTAGAAAGGCGGTTCAGGGTCGATCGCGTCGCCCACACCCTCAACTTATGGCTAGGTCGCTCGCTGTGTTGCCCGCGTCTAACGCCTCCACGAACCACTGCGGTTTGCGCCCTCGACCGGACCAAGTGAGCGCCGGGTTCTCAGGGTGCCGGTACTTCGCCGCTCCAGGCACCCGCGTGGTTTTCATCTCAGTGCCGACAAGTTCGGCCAGAGAGTAGCCCATTTCTCTGGCCACAGCTTCGACCTTGGTGCGGGCTTCCGCCTTCTGTCGAGCCTCAAAGGTGGAGATCGCCTTGGCGATGTCCTTCTGCATTTTCTTCAGCTCGGGAAGCGACAACGCCTCGAGATCGTAATCAGCCATGCTATGCCTCGTGTCCTGAATGTTCCGGTATCGATAGCCCGCCGCGGCACGGTCCCGCAACTCCCGTCGGCAGGTGGCAGGTGAAGAGGGTTGGTTGATCCATAGTCTTTGCCGCCACAGGGGTACTGGGCTTGGGTTCAGGCAGCCCCGATTGGCCGGATGACAGGGTCTGGCATGGGC
>JBLRXE010000364.1:0-3025 GCA_047920895.1 Roseovarius sp. | reverse complement strand
GCCCAGTAATCCTTGACCACCTGCCGGAACGGGCTCAGCGACAGGTGAAACTCGGCCGCCGGTTCCTCGGTCTCGGTGCGGATGTCGAACACCAGCCGTTTTTCGCGGATCGCCAGCCCCAGACGATAGGGGCCCTCCGGCACCGCGCGGCCCTCGCGCGCCGGCAGGTCAAAGGAATTTTCCTCGATCAGGTCATAGACCGCCACCTTGCGCTCCTGCTCGATCTCGGGCGTGGGCGGCGGCAGGTTGGTGTCATCCAACTCGATATGGCAAATCCGGCTCATGGTCATACTCGTTGTGCTTCTCGTGCCTGTCCCTAGCGCAGCGGCGCGGCTTGGGCAATCACCGCGCCCCGACGCCAGTCACTTCCGCGCGCGGCGTCACCCGTCCGCCACGCCTGTCGGGAAAATGCCACGAATTCCGGCCAGCCGATCATAATCTTGCCTTGATGGCGTGGCAAATTGTTCCCGGATCGGCAATAATATCGTGAAACAGGCTAAGCCGACCTTAAGAGTATCCCGTTATAGTCGGGAGAGCAGGTGTACCGGGGCGATTGAATGCTCGAGTTCGAGAACGTCAGCAAGTCCTTCTGGACAGGCACGCAGCGCAAGGTCATTCTTGATCGGGTGTCGTTCCGTGTCGAGCTTGGCCATAGTCTGGGCATCCTCGCCCCCAATGGCACAGGCAAGACGACGCTGATCAACATGATGGCCGGTCTGGAAAAACCGGATGAGGGCGTGATCCGGCGCGGCTGCCGCATCTCTTTTCCTCTGGGCTTCATGGGCGGGGTGGTCAATCGCCTTTCGGCGCTCGATAATTCACGCTATATCGCGCGGCTCTATGGGCTCGATCCCGATTACATCGAGGCTTATTGCCGCTGGCTCTGTGGCTTGGGCGAATATTTCGACCAACCGCTTGGCACCTATTCCTCGGGCATGCGCGCGCGCTTCAGTTTCGCGCTCATGCTGGCGCTCGACTTTGATATATATCTCATCGACGAGGGCATGCCAGGCTCGACCGATGTCGAGTTCAACCGCAAGGCAGGCGACATCCTCAGGGAGCGCCTGCGCACCACCACCGTGATCATCGTGTCGCACGATCCTCAGGTGCTGGAAAAATTCGCCCGCTCGGCGGCTGTGCTGATGGGCGGAAAACTCTATATGTTCGACACCTTGGAAGAGGCAAAAGAGCTTTATGACTACGAAACCCAAGGCTAGAAAATTCCGCATCCGCCGGAGCGCCGACCCCCTCGCGCCGCGCGTCGCCACCTCGGCAGACGCCACCTTGGCAACGCCCTCGCCAGTGGCCCCCCCGCCCCTGCAAGAGGGGCAGATCTCCTCGGCGCGTGAAATCGCGACCAGCCAAAGCATCGACGACATCCGCCGCGAAGGCCTGACAGGGCGCGAATTGCGCATGGCACGACGCTTGGCGCAGAAATATGGGCTTGCCCCCACCTCGGATTTCGACGCCGTGCGCCTCTTGCGCGCGCGTGGCATCGACCCGTTCCAGCGTGCCAATATCCTCGAGCTTGTGGCCAATGATGGCAGCACGCCGCCGCCAAACGCAAACGCCACCCCGCCGCCCGAAGGCCGGGTGCAACTGCCGCAAACCGTGCCCGTCGGGCGCCAGACGCTGCCCTCCACCGACGTCAGCCCGGCCGACCGCCGCGCTCTGGAAATCCAGACGATCCAGCGCGACATCGGCCGCCGCCGCCGCCGCCGGTTGATGCTGCTGTTCTCACGCCTCGCGGCCTTCGTTCTGCTGCCCACTTTCGTGGTCGGCTATTATTTCCATGTCATCGCCACGCCGATGTATTCGACCAAATCCGCCTTTCTGATCCTCTCGGCGGATGGCGGCAGCAGCACGGGCGGCGGTCTTGGCGGACTTATTCCAAGCCAGTTTGCCACGGGTCAGGATGCCATCGCGACACAGGAATATCTTGAATCCAAGGACGCCATGCTGCGCCTTGACGAGGAACTCGGCTTTCGCGCGCATTTCAGCCAGCCCTGGATCGACCCGCTCCAGCGGCTCGATCCCGAAGCCAGCCACGAGACGGCCTACAAGCTCTACAGCAAATATGTGAAGCTCGGCTATGATCCGACCGAAGGTGTGATCCGGATGGAGGTGTCGACCGCCGATCCCGCCATCAGCGCGACCTTCTCGGAACGGTTGATCAAATATGCCGAAGAGCGCGTGGATGACCTCAGCCGCCAGAAACGCGAGGACGCGGTGCGCACTGCGGGAGACAGTCTTGAACAGGCCAAGGCCGACCGACGCGCCGCCCAACAGATGCTGGTGGCGTTGCAAGAGGGCAGTATTCTCGATCCCGAGGGCGAGATTGCCAGTATCCGAAACCTGATCGGCACCGTCGAATTGCAGCTTCAGGAAAAGGAACTGGCCCTCAACATCCAGATGAACAACGCCCGCCCCAACCCCGCGCGTGTCGAGGCTCTGCAGAGCGAAATCAAAATCCTGAGCGCCGAACTCGACAAGCAGAGGCGCCGCCTGACCGAGGCCACCGCCGGGGAAAGCTCGCTCGCCTCCAAGACCGCCGCCATCCAGATGGCGCAGGCCGATCTTGCCACCGCCGATCTGGTGCTGCAATCCGCACTCGAGGCGAAACGCCAGTCCGAGATCGAGGCCAACAAGCAGGTCCGCTACCTCACGGTCAGCGTGCGCCCGCTCGCGTCGCAGGATGCCTCCTATCCGCGCGCCTTCGAGAATACGATACTGGCCTTCCTGATCTTTTCTGGTATCTACCTGCTTATCTCGCTTACAGCGTCCATTCTGCGTGAACAGGTGTCCTCCTGATATGATACACATAAACCTCAACGGGCGGGCCATCGGCAACGACCGCCCCCTCACCCTCATCGCCGGGCCTTGCCAGCTCGAATCCGCCGATCACGCCCAGATGATCGCAGGCACATTGCAAGAGGCCTGCGCCGCCCATGGCGCGGGGCTGATATTCAAGGGCTCGTTCGACAAGGCCAACCGCACCTCGCTCTCGGGCAAGCGTGGCCTCGGG
>JBLRXE010000363.1:0-3038 GCA_047920895.1 Roseovarius sp. | reverse complement strand
CAGCAATCTGGCGCGGCAAACCATTCTCAGTCGGTGTGAAAGCCGCCCGTGTCCAGGCCACAAAACACGCCTCAAACCGTTCAGACTCTACCAACATGAACACCCGCCGAAAGGTGTCATGCGAGGGAATGCCATTTGGAAGCTCCAGAAATTGGCGCAACCATTTCTCTTTATGTTTGCCATAAAGTGCAATGTCTTCATAGGTTTCTGCATGCGCCAACACCGCACAAACCGTGATCGCCAAGACATCAATCAGCAGGTGATCAACCTTACCAACCTGCCGTGGCTCTTCTATCGCTCCAAAGCTCGTTAACAATTCCTGAAACATCTGCCTACCTCATTCTTTGAGGAAGGCTTACGTCAGTTCAGCACAATGTCAGACAGGGCATAGTGACTCACAAGCTTCATGCGTTTGCCCTGGGGCAAACGGGGGTCAAATGCCCGATAACGCTTCCTCGCGAACGCGCGGACGCCTGCTTTTTGACACACCCCGGAAATGGCGGCCGCGCGATTTGCTAAGGTGGCCGCCTTGCCGCAATATTGCAACAATAAGCCGTCCGAAGGCTTGACGCTCTGGTCTTGCGCAGGTTTTACTGCAATAGCGGTGTTAAAGTCCAACGTCGTAAAAAGCGTCCCCGAGCAGGAATGACCATGACATCAATAGTTCTTTCGCGTGCCCGTCTCCTTTTTTCAAGAGCGCCCCGCAACGCAAGCCTGATCTTGTCATCGGCGCTAATACTTTCGGCCTGTGCAGGGCAAATGAGTTTCCCGGTCAGTAAATCTGGCCAAGACACTCTTGCGGCGCAAAATATCAATGTCATCCGAATGAGCCCTGAAAATATCGGCCAGTACCGCCGCCCCGGCTTCATCGCCAATGCCAATGGAGCCTCCTCCGCACCGCCCGATCCCAGCCCCTATACATACCGGATCGGTGTCGGTGACCAGCTGCGCGTCCAGGTCTGGTCCGATCCCGAGCGCACGCAGCTGGCCAGTAGCGACGGCTCTACGCTCGAGCGCGGCCTCGTGGTTAGCGAACAAGGCGAGATCTTTTATCCGTTTGTGGGCTCGCTGCGCGTTTCGGGGCGCAGTGCCGCGCAGGTGCGCCTCGATCTCACGGACCGATTGCGCGATTTCATTTCCGACCCGCAGGTTGAAGTCTCCATCATTGCCTTCAATGCCCAGCAGGCAACGGTCACAGGGGTGGTGGGTACACCCGGACCTGTCAGCATAACCAATGTGCCCAAGCGCCTGCTCGATGTCATCAATGCTGCCGGGTTAAACGAGGCGGCAGATCTGTCGCATGTGATCCTGCGCCGGCGCGGATCTGCCTATTCAGTCAATCTCAAATCGTTTATCGATCATGGAGCGCCTGGCCAGAATCCTATCATCATGCCCGGCGATGTAATCAATGTACCCCCTATGCGCGACAATAAGATCTTCACCTTCGGTGAAATCTCAACCACAGAAATCACCCTCAATCCCGATATCCCAACCTCGCTGACAGAGGTGCTGGCCAATGTCGGCGGGATCGACCGGGTGCGCTCGGACTCGCGTGGTATTTTCGTGTTCCGCCGCACACCAAGTTCTCCTGATGGATTTGATGTCTTCCAGTTCAATATGAGTTCAGCGACAGCGTTGGTTCTGGCTACCGACTTCCAAATGGCGCCGCTCGATATTATTTTTGTGACAAATGATCCGATCACACGCTGGAATGATACGATCAGCTCGCTCATCTCTCCTTTCGGGGGGCTGTTGCAGGTGCGACGTGTTGTTGATCAGATATAAACGTGCATGCGCAAGATCCTGACAGTCTGCACAGGGAATATCTGCAGGTCTCCGCTGGCACAGGCCATGTTCATGATGGCGTTTCGGGAGGCCGACGGGACGTACATGGATGTGTCCTCCGCGGGCTTGCATGCTTTGATCGGCCGCGATATCGACGAGGACAGCAAAGATGCGGCGCGCATGATCGGGGTTGAACTTGGTGCGCATCACTCAAGGCAGTTTAATGCAGAGATTGGGCGCGAGGCGGATATCATTTTGGTCATGGAACATCACCACCGCCGTGATATCCAGCGCCGCTGGCCGCATCTTTCGGGAAAGACATTTCTTTTGGGTCATTTTGAGAACAGCAAGGAAATCCCCGACCCTTACAAACGGGGGCGGTCCATGCATCTGCATGCAGCCGAAATGATGCAGGCAAGCGTTGCGCATTGGGTAAGGCAATTGAGGGATATGGCGTGAGTGAACATCGCGGGACTTTCAAGGGGCCATCCCCCATAGCAGAAGCCGAGGACAGCGAAATCTCGTTGTCTGATATCTTCACGCAACTGCTGGCCCGCAAATGGTGGATCATCGGCGCTACGTTTCTTGGCACAGTCATAGGCGCGGGTATTGGCCAGCTCCCCGCCAATATGTTTGAGGCCCATTCCGTGGTCCAGATCGAACGGCGGGCGGGCCCGCAACTTCCCTCAGAGCTGATCGGTGACTGGCTGCGCGGAGGCGAACGGGACAGCGGTCTTGCAACCGAAGTCCATATCATCCGCTCCCGCCTGATCCTCGAGCCTGTGATTCAGAGCCTGTCGCTCGATGTGATTGCAACGCCCGAGCTGGCGCCTGTGCTCGGCGATTTGCTGGCACGGCGTGCCCTGCCGGGGATCGACCGGTTCATTCCTGAAAATTACGCGCGTGCAGGGGAGAGGTTGCGCCTGGCCCGGTTCGAGCTGCCCGACGCAATGGCGGGGCAATCGGTCCGCTTGAGCGTCGTGGAGGGCGGCGAGGTGCGCCTGACTTTTGAGGATGGGCGCGAGATATCGGCGCCCGGCACCGATCCGATCCCGCTGCCCGGAGGCGGGGTGATCGAGATTGCAGACCTCAACGCCCCTGTAGGCCGGGTGTTTCTCTTGCGCCGTGCGCCTATGCGCAATGTTGTCAGCAGCTTGAGTCGTGCATTGAATATCCGCGAGCGGGGCACCACCGGGATCGTGGATTTCCGGTATACGGGCCGGGATCGCGATGAGATCGTGCGCATCATCAAC
>JBLRXE010000362.1:0-3057 GCA_047920895.1 Roseovarius sp. | reverse complement strand
CTCGGGCTATCACATGCAAGAGGCGGGCGCGAACCTTTTGCAGGAACTGGCCTATACGCTGGCCGACGGGCGCGAATATGTGCGCGCGGCCATTGCGGCAGGCATGGACGTGGACAGCTTTGCGCCGCGCCTGTCGTTCTTCTTTGCTATCGGCATGAATTTCTTCATGGAGGCCGCCAAGCTGCGCGCCGCCCGCCTGCTCTGGCACCGGATCATGACCGAGTTCGGCGCCAAGGACGAGAAATCCAAGATGCTGCGCACCCATTGCCAGACCAGCGGTGTCAGTTTGCAGGAACAAGACCCCTATAACAACGTGGTGCGCACTGCCTATGAGGCGATGAGCGCGGTTCTGGGCGGCACGCAATCGCTGCACACCAATGCACTTGACGAGGCGATTGCCCTGCCCACCGATTTCAGCGCCCGCATCGCGCGGAACACGCAGCTTATCCTGCAAGAGGAAACCGGTGTGACCAAGGTGGTCGATCCCCTGGCGGGCTCTTATTACGTCGAGAGCCTGACGCATGAGCTGGCCGAGAAAGCCTGGGCATTGATCGATGAGGTCGAGGCCATGGGCGGCATGACCAAGGCGGTGGAATCGGGTATGCCGAAACTGCGGATTGAGGAAACGGCAGCGACCCGTCAGGCGATGATCGACCGGGGCGCCGAGGTGATTGTCGGCGTCAATAAGTATCGCAAGGACCGCGAAGACCCGATCGACATTCTTGACATCGACAATGACAAGGTGCGCGAGTCCCAGATCGCCCGTCTGGCGCAGATCCGGGCCAGCCGTGACGAGGCCGCCTGTCAGGCCACATTGGACGAGTTGACGCGCCGTGCGCGCGAGGGGGGCAATCTGCTCGATGCGGCGGTGGATGCCGCGCGGGCCCGCGCCACGGTGGGAGAGATCAGCATGGCACTGGAAAAGGAATTCGGGCGGCACCGCGCCGAGGTCAAGACACTGGCTGGGGTTTATGGTGCGGCTTATGAAGGCGATGCGGGCTTTGCCGCCATTCAGAAGTCAGTCGAGGATTTCGCCGAGGCAGAGGGGCGGCGGCCGCGTATGCTGGTCGTCAAGATGGGGCAGGATGGCCATGACCGGGGCGCCAAGGTGATCGCCACGGCCTTTGCCGACATCGGGTTCGATGTGGATGTGGGGCCGCTGTTTCAGACACCGGAAGAGGCGGCACAGGACGCCATCGACAATGACGTGCATGTGGTTGGCATCAGCTCTCAGGCGGCGGGGCACAAGACGCTTGCGCCCAAACTGATTGCGGCCCTCAAGGCGCGCGACGCGGGCGACATCATCGTGATTTGCGGCGGGGTGATCCCGCAGCAGGATTATGATTTCCTCAAGAAGGCAGGGGTGAAGGCGATCTTTGGTCCGGGTACCAATATTCCCGAGGCGGCCAAGGATATTCTGCGGCTGATCCGCGAGGCGCGCGGATAGGCATCGGGTGTCACAAAGGGCGATGAGGCAATGGTTGACCCCGGGCAGAAATGCGCGGGGTCAGGCGCGGCATGAGGCCCCTGTGAAAAATGTGTCACCCGGATGCGATAACGACCGGGCGACAGCACTTTGCAAGCTTCGGCGGGAAGCTTGAGCGTTTCGGTTTTTCGTTATAACACAAAAACACGTTAAACATTTGATTTAAATAAATTTAAAACAGAAGAAGTCTATCAACTTTTTCTGAAATCGCTTTAGCTTAAGACCGATAGAAAGGTGCAAATGCCTTGATACCACATCGCGACACCAAGACCAAGCATGGCAAAAACCCACCATCCACTGGGGAGATGGAGGGGGGTATCGGTGTCTTGCCCAAACTGATGCGTATGTTTCACGATTATTTACGGTGCCAGCTGTTTCAGTTTCGTATCTCGTGGTCGTCTTGAAAGTACAATCACAATCCTTTCATCCGACTGCAATGGACCGCGCCACCCGCCACAGCAAGACTGATGCGTTTGCTGACCCTGTGCAGGCTTGCTGCGGCTGGGAGCCTCCGCAGGTGGGCCCGCACACGGATGAAGCTGTGGCGCAGGGTGAGCGGTTTGCGTGCCGAAGCTGCCCTGACATTGGCGATCCTTGGGCTTGGGGCGGTGCCCGCGCAGGCCCGGGGGCCAGAGGCGATGATCATTGCCCTAGCGATCAGGCGTCTCCACTGCTTTCGGCAATCGCCTTGCCTGCTGCCCAACCCGAAGACCAGGCCCATTGGAAATTGTATCCGCCCAACCAGCCGGTCACATCCACGGCCTCGCCAATGGCATAGAGGCCGGGCAGGGATCTGGATTGCAGGGTCTTGGAGGAAAGCCCGCCGGTGTCGATACCGCCCAAGGTGACTTCGGCGGTGCGATAGCCTTCGGTGCCGGTGGGTTTCATCTGCCAGCCGCGCAGGGCAGTGGTGATCTCTGACAGGCGTGCGTCCGAGTGATCCGCGAGATTGCCCGCAAGGCCCAAGGCAGGGGCGAGATACGCCACCAGTTTCGCGGGCAGGTGATGGCCGAGGTCGGTTGTAATATTGCGGCGGCCTGCGGTCTGACGTTGGTGGCGCAGCGCATCAAAGAGCGTGGCGGAAGGGTCGAGGTCGAGGGTGATGGTCTGACCCTCGTGCCAGTAGGACGAGATTTGCAGGATCGCCGGGCCGGAGAGGCCGCGATGCGTGAAGAGCGCCGCCTCTTCAAAACTGACCCCGTCGCAACTGGCACGCACCGGCAGGGCCGTGCCCGAAAGCGCGGCAAAGGGCGTGTCGGAAAAGGTGAGCGGCACAAGTGCGGGCCGGGTGTCGATGATCCGATGGTCGAATTTCCGCGCTATGTCATAGGCCATGCCGGTGGCGCCCATCTTGGGGATGGATTTTCCCCCCGTCGCGAGCACGAGGTTGTCGGCGCTGACCGTGACGCGCCGCCCTTCGCGGTCGAGCGTGGCGCGAAACTGGCTGCCGTCATGGGTGATGTCCGTGACATGCGTCGAAAGCCAAAGATCGGCCCCGGCGTTGCGCAATTCCTTGACCATCATGGTCACGATCTGGGTGGCCTTGTCATCGCAAAAAAGCTGCCCCAGGG
>JBLRXE010000361.1:0-3060 GCA_047920895.1 Roseovarius sp. | reverse complement strand
GCGGCATCTGCGGCCAATAGCTTGTCGGCGTTGGCCTCCACTCCGCACGCCTCTCCCGAATCGTAGAGGGCGGCAGCATGCATCACCATGAGATTGACCGCTTCCACCCGTGCCCAGGCCTGCGCCAATGGATGCTGAACACCCTGATTCTGGCCGACCGGCCTCCCAAAAACCACACGCTCCCTGGCGTATTTCGCTGCCCGCACCAAAGCATTGCGCGCAATACCAATGCATTCGCCGGCCACAAGAATGCGTTCGGGGTTAAGCCCGTGCAGGATCTGCCGGAACCCCTTGCCCTCTTCGCCGATCAGGTCTTCGGCCGGAATTGGCAACCCATCGATGAACACCTCGTTCGAGTCGACCGCTTTGCGCCCCATCTTCTCGATTTCGCGCACATCTACGAAATTGCGGTTGAGATCGGTATAGAAGAGGCTCAACCCTTCGGTCGGATCAGTCAGATCCTCAATCCGTGTCGTCCGGGCCAAAAGCAGCATCTTGTGGGCCACCTGTGCGGTGGAAATCCAGACCTTCTGCCCGTGCACGACATACCTGTCGCCCTGTCGCATCGCCATGGTTTTCAGCTTCGTGGTATCTAGGCCCGTCGTCGGTTCTGTTACAGCGAAACAGGCCTTTTCATCACCGGCGATCAGGGGGGGCAGCATACGCACGCACTGTTCTTCTGTCCCGAACTTCACCACCGGATTGAGGCCGAATATGTTCATGTGGATAGCCGAGGCTCCGCTCGCGCCAGCCCCCGACTCCGCGATCGCCTGCATCATGATGGTTGCTTCGGTAATCCCCAGACCGGCACCACCGACCGCTTCTGGCATGGCAATGCCAAGCCACCCGCCATCGGCCATCGCCCTGTGCAGGTCATGGGGAAAACCACCGTTGCGATCCCGCTCCAACCAGTAGTCATCATCGAATCGCGCACAAATCCGCAGGATCTGTTCGCGGATTTCTTTCTGTTCATCTGTCATTCGAAAGGTCACGGTGTGGTTCTCTTCCCGTCCAAATCCACAATACCTGTCTCGCAAAGGGCCGTGATCCTTGCATCTTCAAAACCCATATCGCGCAGAATGTTGCGGGTGTCCGCCCCCGGCGGGCGTCCCAGCCATCGAACCTCACCTGGTGTGGCACTCAGATGCGGAATAGGCCCGACGACCTGCGTCTGCTCACCGTCGACCGATACGATGTCTCCGCGATGGCGTATCTGCTCATGCGTCGTGATCTCTTCGACGCTTAGAACCCGCGAGGCGACCGCATCATGGCGGGCGAATTCCGCCTCGACCTCGGCAAGCGTGCGCTGCGTGACGTAATCATTGATGGCATCAAAAACCACAACCATATGCAGTGATATCAGGTCTAGGGTCGCGAACCGTGGATCATCGGCCAGAGCGTCTCCGCCGACCGCCCGCAGCAGCCGCTGCGCCGTCTCTGCGCTGCCTGCCGAAACGGTCAGCCACACCCCATCGCACGTGCGGAACATGCCCCCCGGCGCAAAGTCCATCGGTTGGCGCAAGCCATTACGTCCTGGTGAGAGATTCGCACCCGTCAAGGCGGGAACAGGATAGTCCATCAACCGAAGCAATGCCTCAAACACCGCAAGATCGACGACCTGCCCGCGCGCAATCCCCTTTTCGCGGGCAAACAGCGCGATCATGATACCCAAAGCGCCCATCAGTCCTGTCGTGCTGTCGGCTGCCGGAAATCCGGGATGCATCGGCGGCCCGTCCGCAAAACCAGTCAGATGGGCGAGACCACTCATCGCCTCTGCCGCGCGCCCGAAAGCGGGCACGTCCCGCATCGGGCCGTCCTGTCCGTAACCAGACACGCGTAGGATTATCAGATCCGGGTTCCACTCATGCAGGGTCTCCGGCCCGACACTCGCACGTTCAAGCACACCGGGCCGGAAATTTTCGACAAGTACATCCGCACCTTCAACCAGCTTGCGCAGGATGTCCCGCCCTTCGTCCGATTTCCAGTTCAGACTCAGGGTTTTCTTATTGCGGCCCAGCGTCTTCCACCAAACGCCCACCCCATCCTCTGCCTTGGGTCCGAGGTCGCGCATCATATCGGTCCGGTTGAGTGCCTCGATCTTTATTACATCTGCCCCGAAATCGGAGAGCAGAGCTGATGAAAGAGGCCCGGCTATAACGTGACCAAGCTCGATAATTTTCAATTGATGAAGTGGGGTTGTCATTCGATAAGCGATCTCCAGTTCTAACAATTGTTAGTTTTTGGTCTCTTCGAACGCAAGACCGTTCTTTCATCCCGTTCTTCAGGGACTTCTCAGCTTCTTTCCGGACGATGCGCTTGGCGGGAACACCGAAATGGTCGTCTTCCCATCCAACAAGGCGATCTGCGAGCGGCTGAACGGCATGCCTTGCTCGACGATGCGCCGTCACCTCGCCCGGTTGGTAGAGGCAGGCTTGCTCATGCGGCGCGATAGCCCCAATGGGAAGCGGTATGTGCGCAAGCGTGGCGAAGATCGGGTGGCCTTCGGCTTCGACCTCTCCCCGCTCTATTGCCGGGCAGAGGAAATTGCACGGGCCGCAGAGGCTGTGCGTGAGGCCGAGGACCGTGTGCGGCGACTGAGGGAGGTGGTGAGCCTTATGCGTCGCGACTTGGCCGCTCTGGCGGAGTTCGGCGAGGAGATCCAGCCCGGGCTTGGCCTATGGGACCAGCTCCGCGACAAGGCCGCCCTCACAGCCCGCGCTCTTCGCCGCAAACTCTCGCTTGAGGATCTGTCGGCATTTCGGACTGAACTGGAGACCCTTCTTGACCAGGCGCGTAATGTCATTGACGGCCCTGAAACAGAAGAAATGAACACCAATGATGCCCATTTTGAGCGTCACCATCATAATTCAAATAAAGAATCTATAGATCTTGAACCTGCCTTAGAAAAAGGCGGGGTGGCGGGCGGCACGCCTGATGTTGATACGGGTGAGCCCGTGGCTGACCTTGAAGAGCCTGACACGAGGCGGGTGCCGAAAATCCCACTCCACCTGGTGATCGCCGGCTGTCCCTCGCTCAAGACTTTCTATCAGGGAGACATTC
>JBLRXE010000360.1:0-3080 GCA_047920895.1 Roseovarius sp. | reverse complement strand
ATGGCGAGATTGCCCCCGGTCAGGCCCTGACGCTGCGCGGGATAGGTGCCGAATTCGGCGTCTCCATGACGCCTGCGCGCGAGGCCGTGTGCCGCCTGTCGGCCGAAGGCGCGCTGACCATGTCAAGCTCGGGTCGCGTGTCCACACCGGAACTCAACAGCGAGCGAATCGAGGAGCTGGCCGCCCTGCGCTCCTTGATCGAGGTGGAACTGGCCAGCCGTGCCTTGCCGCGCGCGCATATCGCGCTTATCGACCGTCTCCAGAGCATCAATGCCCGTGTATCCGAGGATATCGCCCGTCAGGATGCGGTGGCCTATATCCGCCGCAATCTCGAATTCCACCGCACGCTCTATCTGCGCGCGCAGGCGCCTGCGATGCTGGCCATGGCCGAAACCGTCTGGCTTCAGCTTGGGCCGACGATGCGCGCCCTCTATGGCCGTCTGCGGCGCAAGGACCCGCCGCATTATCACCGCCTGATCATCGCGGCGCTCAAGGCGGGGGACGAACCCAGCCTGCGTCTCGCGGTGCGGTCGGATGTGACCCAGGGACTCAAGATGCTGATCGGCTGAGGTGTCAGCGCAGAAGCGCCAGCACTGTCACCAGAACCAGTGCCGCCCCCCATGCCCGCCAGAGCGCGCGACAGGCGGCGTCGATCTCTGCCGCGCCGATGTCGGACCGCCCGACAGCATTCACATAGGGAAATTCCTGCCGCGTGCCGTGGTAGGCGCGCGGGCCGGACAGGGCCACGCCCAAGGCGCGCGCCATTGCCGCCTCGGGCCAGCCAGCATTGGGCGAGCGATGCTGCCGCGCCTCGTGCGCGACCGCATCCCACTGCCACCAGAGTGCATGAGTGGCGAGAATGAGCCCCGCCGTTGCCCGCGCGGGCGCGAGGTTGAGCAGGTCGTCGAATCGTGCCGCTGCCCAGCCGAACGCCTCATGGCGCGGTGTTCGATAGCCGATCATGCTGTCGGCGGTGTTGGTGATCTTGTAGAGCATGAGACCCGGCAGCCCGCCGATGAGAAACCAGAAGGCGGGGGCTATCACCCCGTCGCTCAGGTTTTCGGCGGCTGATTCGATGGCGCCGCGCGCCACGTCTGATGGCTGCATTGCGCCGGTGTCGCGCCCCACGATCTGTGCCACCGCGCGCCGCCCGTCGCCCAAGGATATCCGCAGATCGCGCGCCACTGCCGCGACATGATCCACAAGCGATCGCTGCGCCAGGAGGATGGCGGCGACGATGACCTCGACCACCGGACCCAGTTGCGCCAAGGCCCAGCCCAGTCCGAGAGCCAACAGCCCGAGGCCGGTCATGGCCGCGATACCGCGCGCGCGCCGTGCCGCGCCACGATTGAGCACCCGGTCGCACCAGCCCACCGCGCGCCCCATCAGGACCGCTGGATGCGGCAGCCGGTCCCAGAGCCAGCGCGGCTCGCCCATGGCGGCATCGAGCAGCATCGCCAGAACGAGGGTCACAGCGCCGCCTCGAGCCGCGCCCAGCCATCCGGCCTCGGCAGGCCCAGCCGGATCAGATCATCCGCATAGGGAAGCACCCGAATGAGAATCCGGTGTTCGGCCAGACGCGCCTGCCACGTCCGGGCCGACGTGACCCGGTAGAGACGAAAGAGGGCGCAGCCCCCCACCGCCTCGGCGCCCGCGCGCCACATCAGCGCATCGAGGCGCGTCGCTTCTTCATTGAGCCGCACGCGCGTCTCGCACGCCCAGCCCGGATCACAGAGCGCCCGCCCCCCGATTTCCAGCGCAGGGCCAGAGACCGGCCAAGGACCCAGCATGTCGGCCAACCGCTCCACCTCTGCACGCGGACCGATGGCAAAGCCAAGCCGCAGACCGGCCAGCCCCCAGAACTTGCCAAAACTCTTGAGCACGATCACGCCCGGTGTTGTCGCATGGCGGACCAGCGCGCGATCCGGGGCCACGTCACAGAAACTCTCGTCGATCACAGTCAGGGGGGCGGTCAGGTCTTGCGCCCCGTAGAACTGTCCCGTGGGGTTGTTGGGATGCACGATCACCCGCGCGTCAATGGGCGCATCGGTTGTGCGGGTGTCGATCACCTGCCAGCCATGGGCGCGAAAGCTGGCGGCATGTTCGTTGTAGGTCGGGCCGGGGATATGCACCGATCCGGGCGCGCGTAGCCCCGGCAGCCGTGCGATCAGCGCCGAGGCACCGGGGGCGGCCAGCACCGAGGCCCCGTCCGGCACAGTCCAAAACGCACGCGCGGCGCGGATCAGCGCCTCTTGGGCGGCGCGATCGGGCAGGGCGTTCCAGGCATCAGCGGTAATCTCGCCCACCGGATAGGGCAGGGGGTTGATTCCCGTCGAGAGGTCGATCCAATCGGCCCGTGTCCCACCATGCGCGGCGCGCGCCGCGTCGATCCCGCCGCCATGGTCCCGGTGCATGCGCGTCAAGCCTCTGTATCAGAGGGCAAGGGCGGGTGGCGGGTCACGAAATGCCCTTTCACGCCCTGCGGCCATTGTTTGTAGGGCACCTGGCCCGTCGCGCTCTCGGAATGGAGCGCGGCATAGGCGACGATCGCCTCGGCGGCGGTCGTGTCAGGGGTGAAATCGCCCAGCGTATAGGCCAGTTTGCCTGCGCCCTGAATGGCGACGTTACAGCCCTTGCCACAGCCCATGAGACAGGCCACCCGCCGCGTGCGCAGGTTGTCATGCCCTTCCGCAGCGTGCTCGACAAGGGCGGCGAGATGATCCTGCTCAACGCCGTGGAGGACGCGCCAGGCTATATCGCGGCGGAGCTTCCGGCCAACATCTATACCCAGAAGCTCGACGAGGCCCAGGAACGGCTCGAAGCGCTCGCGCGGGCAAACAATGTCACGGCGCGGGTGGAAGTGCGCAAGGGGCGCAACCCGGCGGCCTCGATCCTCGACGAGGCCGAGGAAAGCAGTTGCGACCTGGTGATGATCGCCTCGCACCGGCCGGGCCTGCAGGACTATTTCCTCGGCTCGACGGCCGGCCGTGTGGTGCGCCACGCGCAATGCTCGGTGCTGGTGATGCGCTGAGGTCTATTCACCGCGGCGCGTAACGGCGCCGCGGTGACGCCCCGGCAGG
>JBLRXE010000359.1:0-3081 GCA_047920895.1 Roseovarius sp. | reverse complement strand
GCAGATGTCGTCGATCAGGCTTGTGATGCGGGTTGTGAAATGCTCGAAGGTTTCGGGCACATCGTCAAGATCGCCCCGCGCCCAGTGTTCGATCACCTGCGGCAGGTAGCGGGCGAATTCTGTCGCATCCGAGGGGGCGGGAATGCCATGCTGCGCCTCGATGGCGCGGGCGAGCGCGAAATAGCTCAGCTCGTCAAGGCGCGGGTCCTGGTCGGTGATGTCATAACCCATGGCGCGGGCGGTGCCGATCTGGCGGCTGAGCGTGCCGGTGATGACATGGTCGAAATGCGGGTTGGTCCGGGCCATATGTGCGCCCAGCCATTCGGCCTGTTGCACGCCCAGAGGCGACAGCCGGTCATAGGCTGCCTCGTCGGTCGCATGGCTGTTGGCCTGCCCGTGCCGCACCAGAATGAGTTCTGCCAAGGTTTCCCTCCCCCGAATTCCGCGCGACGTTAGCGCCGGTTGCCGTTGGGTTAAAGGTGGCCTGTGAAATATTCCACCCTTTCGTCGGTCGTGCCTTTGGCAGCCACGGAATTGGGGCCTGCGCGATGGCTCTTTGCCTTTCGTGGCGCAAACGCAGGGCGAGATGTCGGGATTGACGGCCTGTGGGATGCAGCGGCATGCTTAAAAAAGACCCAAAGCAGGGAGGCACGCTGATGACCGACAAGATCACATTCGTATTGGACGGGCGCGAGGTCGAGGCGGAGGCCGGGCAGACGATCTGGGAAGTTGCCAATGGTCGCGGCCTGAAAATCCCGCATCTATGCCACAAGCCCGCACCCGGCTATCGCCCCGATGGCAATTGCCGCGCCTGTATGGTCGAGGTCGAGGGCGAGCGGACGCTGGCCGCCTCCTGTATCCGCGAGGCCAAGGCGGGCATGGTTGTGACGACAAATTCCGCGCGCGCGGAAGCGGCGCGCAAGATGGTGGTCGAGATGCTCTTGGCCGATCAGCCCGAGCAGGCGCAATCGCATGACAGATCCAGCCATCTCTGGGATATGGCCGAGGCCAATGGCGTGACCCACAGCCGCTTTCCCAAGCTGGAGAAAGAGCGCATTCCGCTCCTCGATGACAGCCACATCGCGATGCGGGTCAATCTGGATGCCTGCATCCAATGTGGTCTCTGCGTGCGTGCCTGCCGCGAGGTGCAGGTCAATGACGTGATCGGCATGGCCGGGCGCGGGCATGATGCCTATCCGGTGTTCGATTTGGCCGACCCGATGGGGGCCTCGACCTGCGTGGCCTGTGGCGAATGTGTGCAGGCCTGTCCGACCGGGGCCCTGATGCCCGCCACAGTGCTCGATGATGCGCAGCAGGGGGATAGCGCCGATTTCGACGAAGAGGTCAAGAGCATCTGCCCGTTCTGCGGCGTGGGCTGTCAGGTTTCACTCAAGGTCAAGAATGGCAAGGTAAAGTATGTCGAAGGTATCAATGGGCCTGCCAATGAGGGGCGGCTTTGCGTCAAGGGGCGGTTTGGCTTTGACTATATCCACCACCCGCACCGCCTGACCAAGCCGCTCATTCGCCGCGACGATGCGCCGGCCAAGGGGCTCAATGTCGATCCCGGCAACTGGCAGGAAGTCTTCCGCGAGGCCGAATGGGATGAGGCGCTCGATCTGGTCGCCGGGGCGCTCAAGGGTCTCAAGGACACCCATGGCGGGACCAGTGTGGCGGGTTTTGGCAGCGCCAAATGCACCAATGAAGAGGCCTATCTCTTTCAAAAATTCATCCGTCAGGGCTTTGGTCACAACAACGTCGACCACTGCACGCGGCTCTGCCATGCCTCTTCGGTGGCGGCGCTGATCGAGAATGTCGGGTCGGGTGCCGTGACGGCGACCTTCAACCAGATCGAAAACGCCGATGTGGCGATCATCATCGGGGCCAACCCGCTGGAGAATCACCCTGTCGCCGCGACCTATTTCAAGCAGTTCACCAAGCGCGGTGGCAAGCTCATCGTGATGGACCCGCGCGGGCAGGGAATGAAACGCTTTGCCACCCATATGCTGCAATTCCGGCCCGGCGCCGATGTGGCGATGCTGAATGCCATCTGCCATGTGATCGTCGAAGAGGGGCTTTACGATCAACAATATATCGCTGCCTTCACCGAGAATTGGGAGGCGGAGAAAAAACATCTGGCGCAATTCCCGCCCGAAAAGATGGAAGCGATCTGCGGTGTTCCCGCCGAGACGCTGCGCGCCGTCGCGCGTGATTTCGCCACTGCCAAGGCGGGCATGATCTTTTGGGGGATGGGCGTCAGCCAGCATATTCACGGCACCGACAATTCGCGCTGCCTGATCTCTCTGGCTCTGATGTGCGGCCATGTCGGCCGGCCCGGCACGGGCCTGCACCCGCTGCGCGGTCAGAACAATGTGCAAGGGGCGTCCGACGCGGGCCTCGTGCCGATGTTCCTGCCCGACTATCAGACCGTGACCGATGACGGCGTGCGCCGCGCCTTTACCGAGGTCTGGCAATCGGGCGATTTCTCGAACCAGAAGGGTCTGACCGTGACGGAGATCATGGATGCGGTCCATGAGGACAAGATCAAGGGCATGTATATCCTGGGTGAAAACCCGGCGATGTCCGATCCTGATGTGGAGCACGCCCGAGATGCTCTGGCCAAGCTCGAGCATCTGGTGGTGCAGGATATTTTCATCACCGAAACAGCCAACTATGCCGATGTGATCCTGCCCGCCTCGGCCTTTTATGAGAAATCGGGCACTGTCACCAACACCAACCGTCAGGTGCAGATGGGGCGCCGCGCGGTCCCGCCACCGGGCGAGGCGCGCGAGGATTGGGAGATCACGGTCGACCTCGCCAATCGGATCGGGCTTGACTGGTCCTATGACAGCCCGGCGGATGTCTTTGCCGAGATGAAGGTGAACATGCGTTCGCTCGACAATATCACATGGGAGCGTCTGGAGCGGGAAGGGGCAGTGACCTATCCGTGCAAAGGCCCCGATCAGCCCGGCGAGGCGGTGGTCTTCGGCGATGGGTTTCCGCGTCCCGAAGGGCGTGCGAAATTCACCCCGGCGGCGATCATTCCCCCCGACGATGTGCCGGATGCGGACTATCCGATGATCC
>JBLRXE010000358.1:0-3083 GCA_047920895.1 Roseovarius sp. | reverse complement strand
AACTGGGCGGTTGGGACGAGGCGCTGCTGCTCGAGGAACTGCGCGGGCTGATGGCCGAGGACTTCAACCTCGGGCTGATCGGCATCCCCGAGGACGAGCTGGACGCGCTGCTGCACGATGCCGATGACAATCGCACGCCGATTGACGACGACACTGCCGATGCGATCCCCGAGCCCCCGGCGGAACCGATCACGCGACCCGGCGACATCTGGGCGCTGGGCGACCATCGCCTGATCTGCGGCGATGCCACCGATCGGGCCGTGATCGCACGGCTGATGGACGGGGCGCAGGCGTCGCTGATGTTCACCTCGCCACCCTATGCGCAGCAGCGCGACTACGGTGCGGCGAAGGAAAAGGTCGGCGATTGGGATGCGCTGATGCAGGGCGTCTTTGCCACGGCGCCCGTCACCGCAGATGCCCAGCTGCTGGTGAACCTCGGCCTCGTCCATCGCGACGGCGAGTGGATCCCGTATTGGGAAGATTGGACCCTTTGGATGCGCGCGCAGGGCTGGCGGCGGTTTGGATGGTACGTGTGGGACCAGGGGCCGGGCCTTCCCGGCGACTGGAACGGTCGCCTTGCGCCGTCTCACGAGTTCATCTTCCACTTCAATCGCCAGCCTCGCAAACCCAACAAGACGGTCGAGAGCAAGCATGCGGGCGAAACCCTCGGCGGCGGCGGGTTGCGTGGGGCCGACGGCACCGTCCATCGCAAGACCGGCTTCGGCAACGCGATCCAGAGCCACCGCATCCCGGACAGCGTCTTCCGCATCATGCGCCACAAGGGCGGGCTGGGCGCGGCCGGATCGCACCCAGCCGTGTTTCCCGTGGCGCTGGTCGAGGCGTTGCTGGAGGCCTTCACCGATCCCGGCGACCTGGTGTTCGAGCCCTTCTGCGGCTCAGGCACCCAGCTGATCGCGGCCGAGCGAACCGGGCGACGCTGCTGCGCAGTAGAACTGGACCCGGTCTATTGCGACGTGGCCGTGCGCCGGTGGGAGATTGCGACGGGGCGAACGGCCATCCGGGTCGTCGATACGGCTGAACCCGCAAAACCGGCACGCGGCAGAAGGAAACGCGTATGACTGTCCAGTCGCGCCGCATGTCCCTGATTGAGGCCATCACCAATGTCGCCGTAGGCTACGCGCTGGCGGTAGTCATGCAAGTCATGGTGTTCCCGTGGTTCGGCCTGCACCCGAGCCTAGGAGAAAACCTGGCGCTGGGCGGAGTCTTCACCGCAACCTCCCTGATCAGGAGCTACACCCTACGCAGGCTGTTCGGGCGCTGGCGGCAATACTGATGCTGGCATCGACAGAAACGTGCTGTCATGGACAATGCCGAATTTTGGTCGCATTTCTGCGGTAAGGTGGATGGAAACCCAAAAGGCGGTGAGTGGTATGAATCAGCCGGTGGCAGTGCTTGTGGATGGCGATAATATCAGCGGCAAGAATGCAGCTGCCATCCTCGGCGTAGCCACGGAGCACGGAGATCCGATTGTGGTGCGGGCCTATCTGGACGCTCAGCGGGGATCGGATTGGCACGGTGCCATCGGGTATCGGCTGGTCCATGCCGGGTCGGGCAAGAATGCATCAGATATCCTGCTGGCCATCGATGCGATGGACCTTGTGCATGCGAAGACGGCAATGCGTTTCATCATCGCCACCTCTGACGGCGATTTCACGCACCTCGCGGTGCGTTTGCGCGAACTCGGTGCAAAGGTTATCGGGGTCGGAGCAGCGAAAGCACCGCATATGTTCAGGGCCAGTTGCTCGAGCTTTGTCGAACTGGGTGCACAACCGACAGTGAAACTGGTGTCCAATGCGTCGACAGGTGTCACAGAACTGGATCTGAAAATCCGTGCGATGATTGCACAACACAGCAAGAAGGGTGCTGGTATGCGGATCGCCGCGCTAGCGCCGAAAATGCATGTCGCGCATGGACTCAAGATCAGCACCTTGCCTGAAAAGAACTGGCGGAATTATCTGACCGCGCGCCCCGCTCTGTACGATGTTGACCCGCGCGGCCCCGAAGCGATGGTCAGATTCCGGGCAGAGGGCTTTGCGACGGCGGCCTGACAGGTAAGTCGCGATCGAAGCAACCTCATTCGTCCAGAGGATCAAGGGCCGTGATATAGGGATCGCCGTTGTTCCACGATCCTTCATCGAGGGTCCAGATAGCATCGCTGCTGTCAGACAAGGCCGCGAAGGCGGCGGATGCCGCCGCCTCCGCATCCGCCACTTCGACAGTGACGCTGGTGCTCTCGGTCACTTCGCGGGTGATCAGGACCGTGAAGCGGGGCATCAGGCGGCCTCGAATTTGTACACGGTCCCTCTGCCCGCGACCTTCTCTGCGGTGATCGGCAGGTTCAGCTTCTTCTTGAGCCCGCCCGAGATCAGGCCTCGCGCTGAATGTGCCAACCAGCCCGTCGCCTCGACGATCTCGGCGATGGATGCGCCCTCGGGTCGCTGAATGAGCGCGATGATCTCCGCCTGTTTGGTCCCAGCGCGGATGGCAACAGGCCTCTGCGCGACGGGATCGCTCAAGGCTTCGGCTGCATCTTTCGCGGCAGAGACCCGCTCCAGCTGCGCCTTGCGCAGATTGGTCATGGTGTTCGCGACGACCGGCTCAATGCCGATCACGGCAAGGCCTGACTCGGTGGCGATCAGCGTGGTGCCACGACCATCGCCAGTTTCGCGCCAGAGCGGCTCGCTCTTGCGCATGTCGGCATCGACTTCCTTAACCCATCCATTGGTGATCATGCGGTTGACCGCCATTTTGGCGGCTGCGCCGTGCAGCCCCTCGGGCAGCGGCATGGCCAGATTGCCGGGGCGGGTGGCCGCGCGGCTGAGGATGATGATTGGGTGTCGGTGAGTTTGGGCATTATAGCCTCCTGTCGTGATGGGGCTGTCGGGGATGGGTCAGTCGCTCTCGGCCATCGCGGCGGCGATGGCGAAATGCTGGACCCAGCCGGTGAGGTAGGGCAGCCCTTCCGGGATCCCTTCGTCGCGTTCCGTCTTGCGGCTGATGCGCCAGTCCTGCCAGCGGCGGATCGCGGAGGCGATGGCGGGCTCGGGCCCGATGTTGCAGCC
>JBLRXE010000357.1:0-3086 GCA_047920895.1 Roseovarius sp. | reverse complement strand
GGGATCGACGCTGTTCATCTTGGCAGTTTCGATGAGCGTGTAGGCGATGGCGGCCGCGTTTCCGCCGCCGATTGACCGTAAGCGGCGGCCACGCCCCATTGAATTGATGTGTTCCTGACGCCTGGCGCGCCTGCGAGAAGGTCTGCGCGAGCAGATGGAGGTTGCGCATGGCGGATGGTGGCGACGGATTTATGGGTCGGTGTGAAATTGTTGAACCGCGACGGCGCAGCAATCGCCGATGGCCAGCGGAAGTGAAAGCTAAGATAGTCGCGGAGAGCTATCAGCCTGGGGTTCGGGTTGTGGATGTCGCCCGCAAATACGATTTGCTTCCACATCATCTTTCAGATTGGCGTCGCCATGCCCGACAGGGACGGCTGGCTCTGCCGGGTGAGCTGATGGATGCGCTGAACGGATCTCCAGGGTCGGATTCGGCGGAGCCTGCCTTGGTGCCGCTGTCCATTCTGCCTGAGCCGATGGATCAGCCGGTGTCTTCCACGGCCGAGTACGAAGCGCTTGATAATGACGTTCACAGGTTGATCGCGGAAAGCACTGGGGCGATCTCGTTGCTTGCACTATTTGACCAATTGAAAGTGCTCCGGCGCATGGTTTGTGGGCGCATGGTTCGTACCGGCACCCGTCCGCAGGCGAAACACAAAAGCTTCGCAGAACATGCCAGAATCATTGATGGAATTGCCATCCGTGACCCAGATGCAGCACAGTTTGCGATGCGCATATATTTACGCTCTGTGGAAAAACGACCTTTAAGCTGAACCGCGCTGAAGAAAGGGGCCGTCAGGCCACGATGACGCCGGTTCCGGGCTTGATCCGAATAGCTCTAGGTGTTTGCGCGACCGGAGACACCGCTCGGGGCGAAAATACTTGTCCAGTTGACAAAATCGGGTGATCTTGCCGTCAAGCGGAAGGGCGCTTGGGGAATGTGAGGGAGATACAACTATGGATGGTCGACATATCAAGAGACCATTGCGCGCGCTGCGGAACAAACTACGCTCGATAATTTGTGAGCAAATGGACGTTCACTCATTTCACGTTGATTTTTCAGGAATCTGCTCCGACCCGCTGGAAGCGAGGATAAGAGCGCCCCGGATCCGCCATCTTCTTGAATTGCCGTTCGATCGGTTGCGCGATATGCACCCAATAGTCCCAGATTGGCCCTCCAATCCGTTTGTCTTGACCGCGCAAGCGCTTCTCGAAGACGAAGCACTAACTTTCGACGCCTCGCCCTTGAGAAGCTACTTCAGCCACGTTATTCCAGAAAGCGCCGCCGTAATCGCAGACGGTACCTCGGCACAGCTCAGAGCGATGAAGGCAATCGAGGCAGATCTTCCGTGGATGTCATTTGGTACGCCTGCGGTGGCTTTGAAAGCGGAAAGGTCGATCCGTCAAGCGCGCGAAAACAACGTTGTGTTGTCATTCGAAGACGGAGACTATGCGATGGGGCCGGTTTCGCGCGCGAAAGGAGAATTGGAATTTTGCCGCATTCGCAAAGTCCTGAAATCTATTATCGACAATGGATATCATCCGTCTGGTGTCGATGGCCAGATAAATGGCCACCTGATCGAGCATGGTGAGGGCTGGGCAGTCATGATTGACAGTGGAACCCATCGGGCGGCATGTCTTTATGCGCTCAAGTATACCTCCGTACCGGTGCTCATCAGGACTGAACGTAACATTAACAGTGTCGATGTCGATGAATGGCCCCCTGTGAAGGAAAGACTGCTTACCCGCGAGGAAGCGCTTGCGATGTTTAATCGTATCCTGCGCGGCGATAGCCCGGAATGGCTTGATGAGTGCTGGCCTCCGGCCGCTCGCAGACCGTACTTGTGTCCCAGACAACAGTCTGTTGACCGTCACTGAGACCTGACCCATGTGCAACCTTTCCGTAGCGTGAATAAGCTGCGAATTATCGGAATGTTATATATGGGTTTTTTTGAGCGAGCATTATCCGTCCGGCCTCACGGCCTACGAGGTTTTGCAAATGCTGGACATCAGAGCCAGAACGATTCATGTTGAATCCGACCCATTAAATGCCGCGACTGAGCACCTAGCGCGGCGCAACGCTTGCTGGCTTGACCTTGCGGGTTAAGAAGGGCGCTATCAATTCCCACCCATCACGCAGCGTTGCCCGGCCAGAGGGGAAGGTGCATATGATCAGTGCAGTCAGCGCATATGACAGGACCAACGCGGTTAACAAGCTCAGGGCAGGCGATGTAGGCAACAGGGGTTTCGCCAGAAACGCACCAACCACCGCAAGATGCGCTGCCAATATCAGCGGTCCCGCCGAGGCAACGACATCGCGCAATCTAACTGGCCCCTTGCGGCATAACCATATCCAAAGAATCGGCGTCATTACATATTGCGCGACCGATAGTGCTACGGCTACGCCAAATGCCCCATAGGGCAGACCAATCAAATAAGCACTGACCGCCAGCACGGCCATTACGATGCCCCACAGGGTGTAGTCACGCGTCCGCCCCTGAGAAATGAACAGCCAGCCTGACGGACTGTTGAGCATTCGCAAAAGTCCAGCAAAGCCCAAAGCTTGAAAAATTGTTGCGCTAGCATGCCACTGCGAGCCTAGCAATACGGCCACTACAACATCTGCAAGTGCGATAGCACAGGCAATGCCAGGTAATGACACGAACAGTACAAGGCGCTGAACCCGCAGAAAGGCGCTGCAATATCGGTAAGGTTCATCGATTAAGCGCGATAAGCTTGGGATCATCACTTGCTTTAACGGGCTTGATATGCGGGAGATCGGGAACAGCAAGAGCTTATAGGCGCGGTCGTAAAAGCCCAGTTCTATCCCCCCCCATGCGCGTCCGATAAGCACATTATCTGCGTTTTCAGACACGAAGCTGCTGAGTTTATATCCCGTGACGCCCGCGCCAAAGCCCAACAATGCACGTCCATCCGGAACCCAGCGCGGGCGGTCCGGCAACCATCCTGCACTGATCCATGTGAGAATGGTGGGAAGCATTGTCCCTGCGACCATGCCCGCGAAAATCGCCCAATAGTTCGGTTGGTATAACGCCCAGAGCACCGCGACCACAAAAGTTGTCACAGCC
>JBLRXE010000356.1:0-3097 GCA_047920895.1 Roseovarius sp. | reverse complement strand
CCCACTGTCTTGCCCGTAACATGCAGGCCCAGCATCTGCGTCGGGTTCCATCCCGGCCATTTGCCCGACCGCACCAGCCGCTCGCCCTCGCCCGCGCGGCGCGCGGTCATCAGCATCAGCGTCATGGCGATGTCGGCGGTGGCATCGGTCACGGCACCGGGGGTGTTGGTCACGGCAATGCCCACGGCGCGGGCGGCGGCCACGTCGATATGGTTATAGCCGACGCCGAAATTGGCAAGGATGCGACAGCGCGAATTCTCGGCCTCGGCAAAGACATCGGCCTGAAACATATCGCCCAGCGTCGGCAGGATGCCATCGTAGAGCGCCAGCGCGCCGCGCATCTGCCCCGGTTTGAGCGGGGTGTTATCGTCGCGGGTCTCGACCTCGAAATGGCGGCGGGCCTCGTCCATCACGCGGTCAGGCATGGGGCGGGTGACAAGGATCCGTTTCAATGCAGTCTCTCTCCGATGGGAATGTCCTGGTCAGGGCGTATCAGAACGATATCGCCATTGCTATCGCTCAGCCCCAGCACGAGGATTTCCGACCGGAACTTGCCGATCTGGCGGGGTGGGAAATTGACCACCGCCAGCACCTGACGGCCAATCAGCGTCTCTGGGGTGTAATGCGCGGTGATCTGGGCGCTCGACTTCTTTTCGCCAATCTCGGGGCCGAAATCGACCCAGAGCTTGATCGCGGGTTTGCGCGCCTCGGGGTAGGGTTCGGCGCGGGTCACGCGGCCCACGCGGATATCCACGGCGAGGAAGTCGTCAAAGGTTATCTCAGCCATTGCGCAGCGCCTTGGAACGATCGGTGGCAGCGGCAACGGTTTTCAGCATCAGGGGCGGCAGGCCAGTGTCGGGGTGCATGAGCACCTCCAGCCCCGCCTGCGTGGTGCCATTGGGGCTGGTGACGTTCTGGCGCAGTTGCGCGGGCGTTTCCGCGGCCGCCTCGGCCAGCGCGCCGGCTCCGGCGACGGTCGCCTGTGCCAACTGCAAGGCGAGCGCGGGCGGCAGGCCCTGCGCCGCCCCCGCCTGCGCCATACATTCGATCATATGGAACACATAGGCCGGGCCAGACCCCGAGAGGCCAGTCACGGCATCCATCTGATCCTCATGGTCGAGCCGGACCACCTGCCCGACGGCGCGCAAGAGCGCCTCGGCCAGATCGAGATGGGCCGCACTCGCATGGGCATTGCCGATGATGGCGCTGATCCCGCGCGCGACGGCGGCGGGGGTATTGGGCATGGCGCGGATGATCGGGGTCTCAGCCCCCAAGACCGCCTCGAAGGCCGCAATCGGCGTGCCGGCGGCGACCGAGATAAAGAGCGTCGCGCCATTGCCCATGGCGGCAAGGCTGGGCAGGGCCGCGCCCATCATCTGCGGCTTGACCGCGACAAGGACGATGGCGGGCTGGCCGGGCAGGTCAGCGTTGAGATGCGCGCCGGTGCCACGCAGCCAGTCCGACGGGTTCGGGTCCACCACCCAGACCGACGCGGGCGGCAGACCGCCCGCAAGCCAGCCTTGCAACATGGCGCTGCCCATCTTGCCACAGCCGAGTAAGACAAGACCTTTTTCGGCCAGATCGTGCATCGTCATGGTGGTTCCCCCGCTCTTGTCGTCCGTTTGCGGGGGCCAGTGTTACGCGCGCCCGTAGGCCTCTGCAATGGCCACCTGCATGGCTTCGCGCGGGGATTGGTCGCCCCAGATCGCGAGTTGCAGGGCGGGATAATACCGCTCGGCGCTGGCGACGGCGGCATGCAGCATGGTGTCGATCTGCTCGGGGCTGGCGACCTGTTCACCGGCAAGGACGAGGCCGTAGCGATAGACCATCAGTTTCTGTTCCGCCCACCAGGTAAAGCCCCCGGTCCAACATTCATCATTGACTTCATTGAGAATTTCAAAGAGCACGGGCAGCTTTTCGGCGGGCGGCTCCATGTCGAAGGTGCACACAAGGCGGAGCGTTTCATCATAGGCAGACCAAGCGAGGGTCAGGGAATAGGTGCGCCACTGGCCCTCGACGGCCATGGCGATCTGATCGTCGCCGATGCGGTCGAACTCCCACTCGTGGTGCTCTGCGATATGTTCAACGATATCAATGGGGTGGATGTCATCCTGCAAAAACTGCTCGGAAAGTGCCATGGCGCCGCCTCATTTGCTGTAGCGCGGGGGTGGCGTTGCACCCCTAGCGCTAGGTGCCTGCTCTACGGACGGGGGCCATTCCCCTCGTCCATACCAGATATGGTGCGGGGTTTGGCGCGCCCTGTAAAGCAATTTGTTGAGGGGGATAGCAATATGTTGTGGATGGAATGGGATGTTGCCGCAAGAATGCGCGGCGCCCCGCATCTTGCCCGGCGTGCCGGGGGCGGGCAGATCGGGACGCGCGCCGAGGGGCTTTCGCAGGGGGGCGGGTCAAGTTAGGGTGCGCGCGAGTGACGCGGAGACCCCAGAGACATGACCGACCCCAAGACCCTGTTGCGCCGCCTCTTTGACCGGGCGGTGGCCGTGGCCGACCCGATGCAGAGCCTCAGCCCCTATCTGCCCGACCGCCCCGAGGGGCGTGTCGTGGTGATCGGCGCGGGCAAGGCGAGCGCACGCATGGCCGAAGCGGTCGAGGCGGCCTGGGGGCCGTGCGCGGGGCGGAGGCGGGGTGTTTCCGCGATGGGATCTAGGGTTGGAGGGGCAGAGGGCATTCCGATACCTGGATGCGGCGGGCGAGTTCGGGGGAGAGGGCGATACGGGTGCGGTAGACCATGGCCACCAGCGGCGAGCCCCGGCGCTGGACCGTCACCATGCGCCCCTCGCAGAGCCCCATGGCCTTGAGGCGGATGACATCCGACTCCGGAGGCTCGATGCCCACGATGCGGGCGGGCCGTTTCAACGGCCATTCGGTTAGCGGAATGGGGTGCATGTCAGTCTGGGTGGCGTGGGCGGCATCTGATTTATATATATGACAACAATTTGACATGTATGCGCCTGCTTGTATCTAGGAGAAAGCATGAGTTGAGGGTGGGAAAATCCATTGCAGGGTGGGCTTCAGGACCGATCTATCCCGCGATGGGCAGGATTTTTGCTTTGATCCGGGGGGTGGCATCCGCTAC
>JBLRXE010000355.1:0-3109 GCA_047920895.1 Roseovarius sp. | reverse complement strand
CACGCGCCCCTGCCGGGGTGGAGCGGGATTTTGGCGGGGTTGGTGGCCGGCTTCACCAGCTTTGTCAGCCACGCGGGCGGGCCACCTGCGGCGGTTTACCTGCTATCGCGCGGGCTCGACAAGACGCGCTATCAGGCGACCACGGTGCTGATGTTCTTTGTCTTCAACATCGTCAAGGCGGTGCCCTACGGGATGCTGGGTCTCTTTACGCGGGAAACGCTGATGATCGACCTCATCCTTGCACCCTTTGCGCTGTTGGGGACATGGATCGGCGTGCGCGCGCACCGGATCATGCCGGAACGCGCGTTCTTTGCCGTCACTTACGTTTTGCTGACGATCACCGGGATCAAGCTCATCTGGGACGGGCTGTTCTAAATGTTCTAGGCCCCCTTGCCCGGCTTGGGCTCGGTTTCGGCGATGGCCTCATAGGCCGCACCGCTGGCCACAAGGCAGGTGACGCCATCGCTGCCCGTGACCGTGATCGTCCAACTGCCGGATGTGTCCGAAGCAAAGACCTCGACCACCATGTTATTGGCCCCAATCCCCATGGATTGCCGCGTCTCGCCATAGGCATCAGCCAGACGTTGCACCACCATGTCGCGCGGGGCGCATTGGCCCGATTGCGCCTGCGCCGGGGCATTGGACAGCGCCACAGCGCCCAGACCGGCTATCACTGTCTTGATCATCAATCACCCCTTCTGTTGGGTTGGCCCCCCGGCCGTCACGCCACCGATCATGCCCAAAGAGAGATGAACAAGGGGTTAACCAACCCGCACGGCAGGCCGAAACCGCCACATCGCTGCATTGCGGCGAGAAATCGCTTGAACATTTCCGCCAAAAAATGCCATTTCTACGCAAGATTATTACCGCAGACAGAATCCATCAAAGGGCAGACCCATGGACAGCAGCATGCATCCCTACCGTTCGGTGCTATATATCCCAGGCTCGAAAGAGCGCGGTTTGGAAAAGGCGCGCGACCTGCCCACCGACGCGATCATCTTTGATCTCGAGGATGCGGTGGCCCCCGATGCCAAGGCCTCCGCGCGCGCCACGCTGGTCGAGGCGCTTCGGCAGGGCGGCTATGGCTATCGCTACAAGATCGTGCGGATCAACGCGCTCACGACCGAATGGGGGCTGGAGGATGCCCGCGCCCTGCGCGAAGCGGGCGCCGATGCGATCCTCTTGCCCAAGGTCAACACGCCCTCGGACATCGACAACCTGTCGGATGTGATCGGCACTGACCTGCCGGTCTGGACCATGATGGAAACACCGATCAGCGTGTTCAACGCCCGCGAAATCGCGGCCCACCGGCAGGTGACGGGACTGGTGGCGGGCACCAATGACCTGATCAAGGATCTGGGGTGCCGGGTGCGCACCGACCGGATGCCGCTCTGGGTCTCGCTCCAGATGATCGTGATGGCGGCACGCGCGGCCCGGATCGTGGCGGTGGACGGGGTTTACAACCGCTTTCGCGACGGTGACGGCCTCAAGTTCGAATGTGAACAGGGGCGTGACCTTGGCTTTGACGGCAAAACGCTGATCCATCCCGCACAGCTTGAAATCGCCAATACCGCCTTTGCCCCCACCAATTCCGAAATTGAACTGGCGGGACGCCAGATCGCGGCCTATGAAGAAAGCCGCGCCTCAGGTCAGGGGATTGCCGTGGTGGACGGGCAGATTGTCGAAAACCTGCACGTCGTATCCGCACAGCGCATTCTGGCCAAAGCTCAGGCGATACGGGAAATGGCAGCGGAGTAGCAACCATGGTTTACCTCATCCTCGGGCTGATCCTCTGGATCGCGGCGCATCTCTTCAAACGAGTGGTGCCCGATCTGCGCGCAAGGATGGGGAACGCGGGCAAGGGAATCGCCGCGTTTGGTATTCTGGCGGGTCTGGTGCTGATGGTGATCGGCTATCGGCAGGCGGAGGTCATCAATGTCTGGTATCCGCCAAGCTGGACGGTGCATGTCAACAACCTGATGATGCTCGGCGCGGTGTTTCTCTACGGCATGAGCGCCACCAAGGGGCGGTTGCGCGGCGCGATCCGACATCCGCAACTGACAGCGGTCAAGGTCTGGGCTGTGGCGCATCTCTTGGTCAATGGCGATCTGGCCGCGCTCATCCTCTTTGGCGGGCTGCTCTGCTGGGCGGTGCTGGAGGTGGTGGTCATCAATCTGTCCCAGGAATGGGACCGCCCGAAACCGGGCGAGGCCAAGCGCGACATCCTTTTGGTGATCATCACCATCGTGCTGTTCTTTGCCATGACGTTTATTCACAACTGGCTGGGTGTCTGGCCATTTCCGGGGTGAACCATGAAACTCTACCGATTTCTCAGCGCCGACGACACGTCGGAATTTTGTCACAAGGTGACGGCCGCGCTCAACAACGGCTGGGCGCTTCATGGCGATCCCACCTATGCCTTTGACGGGGCCAATGGCGTGATGCGCTGTGGGCAGGCCGTGGTCAAGGACAAGGATGGCACCTATACGCCCGAGATGAAACTGGGGGAACAATGAGCATGGCCAAGACCAATCCGGGCCGTTTCTTTGAGGATTACAGCATCGGGCAGGTGATCCCCCATGCAGTGCCGCGCACCGTGTCGGGAGGCGAGCGCGCGCTCTATCACGCGCTCTATCCGGCGCGACATGCGATCTACTCCTCGGACGAATTCGCCCATGTCTGCGGCCTGCCTGCCAGCCCGATTGACGATCTGGCGGCGTTTCATATCGTGTTCGGCAAATCCGTGCCCGACATCTCGCTCAATGCCGTCGCCAATCTGGGCTATGCCGAGGCACGGTGGCTGCGCCCCGTTTATGCCGGGGACACGCTGCGCGCGCAGTCCGAGGTGATCGGCCTCAAGCAGAATTCCTCGGGCAAGACCGGGGTGGTTTATGTGCGCACCACAGGCTTCAATCAGCATGACCTGCCGGTGATGGAATTCGTCCGTTGGGTCATGGTGCGCAAGCGCGACGCGGCGGCCCCTGCCCCCGCCGACCATGTGCCGGATACCGCGCCCTGCGTGGCAGCGGGCGATCTCATCATCCCGGCGGGCCTCGATTTCACGCATTACGATTTCACCCTCGCCGGAGAGCCGCATCGCTGGGGCGAT
>JBLRXE010000354.1:0-3112 GCA_047920895.1 Roseovarius sp. | reverse complement strand
GGTGGGGATGGGCACCTCCACCTCGGAGAAGATGCCGCCGTCAAAGAGCGCCTCAAAGCGGGCGCGCGGCGTGATGGCCATGTGGTGCCCGCAATTGGTGCAGACGTTGAGATTGTCTGACAATTCGCGGTGAAACAGCATGGTGCCGCACGCGTCGCATTTGGACCAGAGGTTTTCAGGGATTTCACGGCGCGAAAAGATCGAATTGATCCGGGGGCGCACATAATTGGTGATCCAGTTCATCGGGTCCGGTCTCTCTGGTGGCGTTGCGCCCTGACATAAGCGGGGCGCGGGTGAAATGCAATCAGCGGCGCAAGCTGAGGCGGATGGCGAGCCAGCCGCAAATGAGAACCAGGAGTTCGATCGGCATCATCACCCACAGCGCCTCGGCATTGTCCACGGTGAAGGGATAGGCATAGAGCGCCAGCCCGTCGAATTGCCCGCGCGGGGCGGCGATCATGATGGCGCTGAAATTGTTGACGAAATGCAGCGCCGTGGCGGGACCGAGCGTGCCTGCGCGGGCGGTCAGGTCCGCGGCGGCAAGGCCAAAAGTGGCGGCCCATGCGACCACGAGCCAGGCATTGGGACCAAGGTTGGCGGGGTCGTAGTGCAGGAGGGCAAAGCCGAGCGAGGGCAGGACCATCCACACGAGGGGCGAGGCGAAGCGCGCGGCAAGCTGGCTCTGGAGGTAGCCGCGAAACACCAGTTCCTCGGCAAAGACCTGAAGCAAGAGGCCGGTGAGGGCGAGGGGCAGCAGCATCAGCCATTGGGAGGCGGGCAGGTTTGCGACCGGGTCCATCCCTTCGGGCATGGGCAGAAAGAGCAGCGCGCCGTAAAGGAGCAGCATCACCCCCATGGCGCGGGCGAATTGGCGCAAGGCAAGGGCGCGGGGGCCGATGATGGTCCACAGGCCACGGCGGTGCACGAGGTGCAGGCTGAGGCCAAGGGCCAGGATCAGCAGGCCAAACACAAAGAGGTTGATGAGCACGCCCTGGGGGGTCGAGGCGGTCTCGATTCCGGGGGCGATTTCGGCCCAGGCTTTGGGGCCGAAGATCAGCGGCAGGAGCGCCGCATAGCCGACGCTGAGCGCCACGAATACCGGCACGCCAAGGGCGATACCCGCCAGCAGGCGCGCCGGATGGGCCGTGGCACGGGCGGGACCGACGAGGATTTCATGGGCGGCATATCTCATGTGCGCAAGCTATAGGCAGGGCGGAGGGGTTGCAATCGGCTTGCCCCCGCCGCGCCGCTGGCCTAGACCGATTTCAGCTAATTTCGGGAGGCCCCTCATGACCAAGTTCGACAAAGCCAGACTGCCCAGCCGCCATGTGACCGAAGGGCCCGAGCGCGCGCCGCATCGGTCCTATTACTATGCCATGGGCATGTCCGAGACGGAGATCCATCAGCCTCTGGTCGGTGTGGCGACCTGCTGGAACGAGGCGGCGCCGTGCAACATTTCGCTGAACCGTCAGGCGCAGGCCGTCAAGGGCGGCGTGAAAGAGGCGCATGGCAGCCCGCGCGAGTTCACCACGATCACGGTGACGGATGGGATTGCCATGGGGCATGAGGGGATGCGGTCGAGCCTCGCGAGCCGGGAGGCGATTGCCGATACGGTGGAATTGACCATGCGCGGGCATTGCTATGACGCGCTGGTCGGTCTTGCGGGCTGTGACAAATCCCTGCCGGGGATGATGATGGCGATGGTGCGTTTGAATGTGCCGTCGGTCTTTATCTATGGTGGCTCGATCCTGCCGGGCAAGGCCCCGCAGGTCGAGGAAATCCCGGCGGATTTCCGCAGCCGTGATCTGACCGTGCAGGATATGTTCGAGGCGGTGGGGCGGCATCAGAACCACGAGATGTCCGACAAGGCGCTGGATATGCTGGAGCGGGTGGCCTGCCCGAGTGCCGGGGCCTGCGGTGGGCAGTTTACCGCCAACACCATGGCCTGTGTGTCCGAGGCGATTGGTCTGGCGCTGATGAATTCCTCGGGTATGCCCGCCCCCTATGAGAGCCGCGATCAATATGCCGAGGCGTCGGGCCGGGCGGTGATGCACCTTCTGGAACGCAACATCCGGGCGCGCGATGTGGTGACGCTCAAGAGCTTGCAGAATGCGGCGCGGGTTGTGGCCTGCACCGGGGGCAGCACCAATGCCGGTCTGCACCTGCCTGCGATTGCGCATGAGGCGGGGATTGATTTTTTCCTTGAAGATGTCTGCGACATCTTCCGCGACACGCCCTATTTCGTCGATCTGAAGCCGGGCGGGGCCTATGTGGCCAAGGACCTGTATGATGCGGGCGGTATTCCTGTGGTGATGAAGGAATTGCGCAAGGCGGGGCTGATCCATGAGGATTGCATGACCGCGAGCGGCAGAGCCATCGGTGAGGAACTGGACCTGATCGAGCGCGAGGCCGATGGCAAGGTGATCTATCCGATTGAAACGCCGATCACCAAGACGGGCGGCGTTGTCGGTCTCAAGGGCAATCTGGCCCCGACCGGCGCGATTGTGAAAGTGGCAGGCATTGCGCCTGAGCATCAGGTCTTTACCGGCCCGGCGCGGGTGTTTGAATGTGAAGAGGATGCCTTCGAGGCGGTCAAGGCGCGCGCCTATGAAGAGGGCGAGGTGATCGTTATCCGCAATGAAGGCCCGGCGGGCGGCCCCGGCATGCGCGAGATGCTGTCGACCACGGCGGCGCTGAGCGGTCAGGGCATGGGCAAGAAGGTGGCACTCATTACCGATGGGCGTTTCTCGGGGGCGACACGCGGGTTCTGTGTGGGCCATGTTGGCCCCGAGGCGGCGCATGGTGGGCCGATTGCCCTGATTGCCACGGGTGACATGATCACGATTGACGCGATCAAGGGGGAATTGTCGGTCGATCTGAGTGACGAGGAACTGGCCAAGCGCAAGGCCGCTTGGGCCGGCCCGCGCGAGACCATCTATGCCAGCGGTGCGCTGTGGAAATATGCGCAATTGGTGGGCGAGACCTACAAGGGCGCGGTCACCCATCCGGGCGCGGCGTTCGAGCGGCATGTTTATATGGATCTCTGAGCGGGGCCGGGTCCGGGGGATTGCGCGCCGGACCCTGCTTGGGCTGGGGATCATGGCCCTTGGCG
>JBLRXE010000353.1:0-3113 GCA_047920895.1 Roseovarius sp. | reverse complement strand
GCGCTATTTTGCGACCAATTTCGACCCCGAGATCAATTTCCGCGAGTTCACCGGCACGGTCTATTCCTGGCAGAATGGCGCGTGGCAAGAGAACAAGATGTTCGAGGTGGGGCGCGATTGGGACTTGCCCGTGGTGGGCACCTGCCGCGCCTATCTGTCAGGCCATGACGAGGTGCATTCGCTGGCTGCCAATTATCCAGAGGCCGATGTGCGGTTCTGGATGGGCTTTGGCGCGCATTACATCAACGTCTTTACCGTGCTCCAGAACCTTGGCCTGCTGTCGGAGCAGCCCGTCACGACCGCCGAAGGGCTGGAGGTGGTTCCGCTCAAGGTGGTCAAGGCGGTGTTGCCCGATCCGGCGTCCCTGGCCCCGGATTATACCGGCAAGACCTGTATCGGGGATCTGGTCAAGGGCACCAAGAACGGCGCGCCGGTCGAGGTGTTTGTCTACAACGTGGCCGATCACAAAGAGGCCTTTGACGAGGTCGGCAGTCAGGGCATTTCCTATACCGCTGGTGTGCCGCCTGTCGCCGCCGCGATCCTGATCGCGCAAGGGGACTGGGACGTGGGCACGATGCGCAATGTCGAGGAACTGGACCCCAAGCCCTATTTTCCGGTGCTGGACCGTCTGGGCCTGCCGACCCGCGTGCAGATCAACGGCGTGGACAAGGCCTGGCACGAATGAGCGGGGCGGCGGGCAGGGGGGCCTTGCCCGCCGCGCGCGCTCAGGCCGGGAGGTGAATCGTGAAGCGGTCGCGAATGGCGGCGTCTGTCACCGGGTCAAACCGCGCTGCCGCCCGTTCCGACAGGATTTTCAGCTTTTTCTCCGTGGCTTTGGCGATCAGGTCGGGCTTGCCCAACTCATCCCATTCCTTGGGCGAGGAGCGGTTGGCGATGCAGGGATAGAGGTAATCCGTCTGCATCCGCCCCAGCGTCTGTTCTGCGCCGAGGTAATGGCCGGGGCCGCCGATACAGGTGGCGCGGATCACTTCGAGGCTGAGCGTATCCTCATCCACCTCGATGCCGCGCGTGCAGCGCAGCGCCTGACCGATCAGGTCGTCGCCAAGGATCAGCGATTCAAGGCAGAATCCCAGCAAGGAGGCGTGCATCCCCGCCGCCTCATAGACCATGTTGAGGCCCGACAGCCCCGCCATGACATTTGAGGTGGCCTGTTCCCAGCCCGCCTGCATGTCCGGCAGCTTGGCATCGGCGATGCCTGCCGCCGCCCCGCCCGGCAGGCCGTAGTATTTGTGCATCTGTGCGCAGCCTGCGGTCAGTAGTGCCTGTTCGCCCGATCCGCCCGACATCGCACCTGTGCGCAGGTCGCTGACAAACGGCCATGTGCCGAAAATCGCCGGGAACCCCGGTTTGATCGCGTTGACATAGACGAGGCCCGCCAGACATTCCGCCGTCGCCTGCACGATCGCTCCGGCGATGGGGGCAGGGGCGGTGGCCCCGGCCTGACCGGCCGAGAGAAGCAGCACCGGCATACCCAAGCGGATACATTCCTCCATCACCAGACAGGATTCGGTGGCGAATTTCATCGGCGGCACGACAAAACAGTTGGAATTGCTGACGAACGGCCGCTCGCGCCATTTATCTTCGCCGCCCGCAATGAGGTGCAGCATCTCGATCGCATCGGCGACGAATCCCGGTTCGGTAAAGGAGGTGCCGACGTGTTTCGTGGTCCCCGCACAGCAGGCATAGAGCGTGTTGAGGTCCATTTCGCGGTTGTCGACGATGTCGCGGCAGACCATGGGGCGCTGCACGAAATGGATATTGTCGAGTTGGTCCGCGATACGGGCCGCATCATGCAGATCCTGCACGGTGCTCTCGCGGTAGCTGCGGGTGTGGACATCGACCAGATGCACCGCCGCCCCTGCGGTGCCGTAATGCACCCGGCTGCCTTGGAGAAGCATGTCGTGGCGGGGATCACGGCCAAAGAGCGTGATCTCGCGGTTGGCCTTGGCAATCGTGTCCTCGATCAGCGCGCGGGGGAAGCGGATGCGCCCGTCAGAGCCGAGGATCGCCCCCGCCCCCGTCAGATAGGCCACGCCAGAGGGGGGCGCATCGGCCAGCCCGATCTGTTCGAGCGCGTCGAGCACGGCGTGATGGATGCGGTCCATCTGCGCTTGGCTCAGCGGGTGATAGGTGCCACCCTCCTGGCCCGGATGCACGGGGCGCAGATTGGCTGCGAGCGGGTTGGAACGGGCCTCACGGCGGGCAGCGCGGCCACCGGCGCGGCGCGTGATTGTCTCGGTCATGTCTTTGGTATCCTGAAGGAAAAGAACGGGTTGGTTTGGTTGGCTCAGGCCGCCAACGGGCGCCCGCGCGCGGCACGGCCCCGCTCCGCACCGATGGTGCGGACAACGAGCGCGATCTTGCTGCGTGGGTGCATGGTGTTCTCCGACAGATGCACCCAGAGCATATGATTCTGGGCCGCCTGTCTGTTCCAAATCCGACCCGTGTCGCAAATGCGACCTCGATCGTCGCGCTTGACGGGTGCGGCTCTGGGGTCTAGGACAGCGGCATGAGCACCGCCCCCTGTATTATCTGCTGCATTATCACCTGAGTTTTCTCAGGCGGGCCGGTCTTGTGTTTCCAAGTGATCACGAAGTTGCTAAGCCCGCCGCGGGACTGCGCGCGAGGACAAGATGACAACGATCAGGTTGCACAACACCCGAACCCGGCGGAAAGAGGATTTCACGCCTCTCGATAAGGACAACGTGCGCATGTATGTCTGTGGGCCGACGGTCTATGACCGGGCGCATTTGGGCAATGCGCGGCCCGTGGTGGTGTTCGACGTGCTCTATCGGCTGCTCCGGCATGTCTATGGCTCGGAGCATGTCACCTATGCACGCAATTTCACCGATGTGGATGACAAGATCAACGCCCGCGCCGCCGAGAGCGGGCGCTCGATTGGCGAGATCACGGCGGAAACGACGCAATGGTTTCTCGACGATATGGCGGCCTTGGGCGCGCTGGAGCCGGACCACATGCCGCGCGCCACGCAGTATATCCCGCAGATGGTAACGATGATCGAAGGGTTGATCACCAAGGGCCACGCCTATGAGGCCGAAGGACATGTGCTCTTTGCCGTCGATAGCTGGCGC
>JBLRXE010000352.1:0-3143 GCA_047920895.1 Roseovarius sp. | reverse complement strand
AGGTAGGGTTCCTCGGCTTCGGGTTCTATCCGCGCTCGGGCTTCATCCATGTCGATCTCGGCCCTGCTCGGACATGGGGTGAGCCGTTTCCCGTCCGGGCAGTGCCCTTTGCCACTGAGGCCCCGCCTGCGCGGGAGGTCCTGGCACAAAGCCGCACGCTTAAAGGCACCGGGGCGGCGGGGGTGGCGACTGTAGGCGCGGCAGGTGTCGAGATAGCACAAGAAATTCTGGCTGAGGCACAAGGTGCCATTCTGCCGCTGGTCCAACACCTTGACACCCTGCGCTGGCTGTTCATCGCGCTCGCGCTGGGCGGAATTGCGGCGGCTATCTGGGCCCGGCTCGATGACTGGAAAAGAGGGCGGCGCTGATGCGGGGCAGCCTAGTTGTCGGGCTCCTTGCTAGGCCGTGGGCGCGGCGAGCAGCGGCTCTCGCTCTCGTCGTGTTCACCATCACCCTATTCATCCTCAACCTCCGCCACTCGGCCGAGCGCGTAGGCCGCGCCGCCGAGCGGATCGACCAACTGGAGCGAAACGATGCCATCCACCGCCAGATGCTGGACGCGGCCGCCCACCGCCCTCGCAGCCGCGATGATCTTTTTGAACGGTTGCGCGGGGGTGGGTTTTGACATCCCGATCAGCGCATGCCCGCCAGTTGTGGAATATAGCCGAGTGGACCAGGTACGTGCGGCGGAGGAAGTGGTAGCCTTGCCGGAAGGGGCTGTGATCCCTGAGTGGCTGGCGGACTATGCCGTGCTTCGCAAACAGGCGCGGGCTTGCGCAAGATAGAGCAGTCTGAGTCGCACGATAGTAACCATAGCCGTGTTTTCAGCATTCGTCTTCAGGGTCGCAGACAATCACATCTGGCTGATCATGGATCTGCGACTCGTCCATAAAGGTGATGCGCATGCCCCACCCTGCGAATGGCCTGATCAACTGCAAAAATGCCTCTGCATCCAGTTCCTTGTCATCGACATGCACGACCAGATTGCCATCCTCGTCATCTGACACCTCGCATTTCAGCACATGACCACGTGCTGACCATTGCTGTAAATCTTCGAGCCATTCAATCTGGGGCCGCCCTTGGGGGATTTCGATCGGTCGGTTCGCAGGATCGGCGACACTCGCCTCTTGCGCGGCTATTATATCGTTGAACAAATCAAGGATTTTGCGATCAGTCAGGGTATCGATCTCGGGACCGAGCTTGAGATTCACTTTGCCATAGGTAGGATCTGCATACTCGATAATCGCATATTCCCCCTCCCGCGAGATATGCACCTGATCGATTGTGGATTGTGGTGGACGTCGAAAGCGCAAGGTAGGTCTCCAAATGGAAATGAATCTTGATAGCGGACTGCATCCAAGGCCTGAAATATATATGAATTTGCGTCGTCGCTGCAGGCCGTGCAATTGAGCCTCAGCGTTTGTTGCCCAGCTTTAGTCTCTCCCGAATATCCTCGAACTCCGGATCGGCGGCATAGAGGCGTTCGAATTCACTGCGGGCGCGGGCCCGCTGGCCGGTATCGTCATAGAGCACGGCGCGGTCGTAGCGGATCTGCTGCAGAAGCGTCTCAGGTCGGTCCTTGCGGCGACGGTTGGCCAGTGTAAGCACGTCGATAGCGGCGTCGGGCATGCCCAACGCGGCCAGTGCTTTGCCGCGATAAAGCAAGATCGCAGTGTCAACTGGGGTTACGTTTTTCACATGCGCCGTGGCGCGCACCACCCGGTCCATCAAGGCTCCGTCCTCCGTCGTATCGAGCGCCAGTTCGGCGAAGGATAGGAGCACCACCGGGTCAACAGGGTCAATTTCCATCAACCTCGCGACATGTGTCATGGCATCTTGATGATTGCCCTCAAGCTGCGCGATCTCGACCAGAGCAAGCCGTGTGCCCCGCTCACGGGGTAGGACATGGGCAAAGATATCAGACGTGATCGGCAGGCTGGCCTGCGCGGCGATTCCGTATTTGGCGAACAGCGTGCCCAGATCACCAAGCCGGGCCAGCGCATGCTCGAAATGCGCCCTGGCGCGGTCGAATTCTTCACGCCGCAGCCGAACCATCCCGGCCATCCAAGCTGCATCGGGTAGATCGCCTGCCTCTTCCAGAGCTGCCAGCGCGGCATCCTGATCACCGTCATTTAACGCGCGAATACCGTCGATGAAACGTTTTTCATTGTCGGGCGTCATCAATCGCTGAAAGAAGCCAAGTGTAAGCTTGTCGCGCTGCGGCATCGCTGTTGCAGGCGCGGCTACACGCGGGCCGGCACGGTTGCTGTCATGAACAGTGTAGAACAGCCCCGTGCCCGGCAAGCCCGCCGTGGCCCGGTTGCCGCGCGGGCTGATCGTGTATTTTGCACCACGCGGGCCGAGGGACAACGAGGCCGTCGATTTCGACAAATTCAGCGTTATACCTGGGGCCAGACGGATGCGGCGCCAGAAACGGAAGGCCATAGCTAGCTCTCCTCTGGCAGGACTGCCCGCGCGGTTTCATGGTCGACGTCACCGTCTTGGCTCGATTCCCAATCACCATAAGTGCGACCATCTGGCAGCTTCCACAGTATCCTGCCATTTGCGCTTGCTCCGATCACCGTTGCCGCAGCTGCAGAGGCTGATGAAAAGCTGTAGTCGTTGGCAAATATCAGAAAATCACCTTCTTCCTGTAGTATTTCGGTGTCTAAAAGAGTTTTCCGTAAAGCGACTGTACCACGGGGGATCGTAGCGGTGGTTTTGATCCGTGCTTTGGAACCTGCCAATACAACGAAGTCACCGGAGGGGCTGAGCCTCATTGTTGCTGAAAACCCTTCGCCTCGAAAGAAGAACGTCGTTTCGTCCGAGGGCAGAGCTGGTGCCAATTCAAAGGCAGATTGTGCGGTTTCATTTGGTCGGCCGCGTACTTCGCGAAAAAGGTCCCATCCCAGTGCGCCAACCAGCGTTTTGGTTTGATCTACAAACTCATCCATAGCTGCGCGGTCGGGCAGGGGCAGTTTGCCTGCATTTCCGGCGGGCATGTTGGTATTCGGCATTGACCAGCGCGGGTTGTTCCCTGTGCTTCGTATCAGGCAAGCTTCAACGTAACGCGCATGACTCTTGGTCAGGTTTTCATCCTTGCTGATCAATACAACTGAATCGGTCCAGAATTCTTTTGCGTC
>JBLRXE010000351.1:0-3155 GCA_047920895.1 Roseovarius sp. | reverse complement strand
GGCGAAGCTGGCCGGATGGCTGGCGCCCAGAGGGTTGACCTTCAACGAGGACAAGACCCAGGTCGTGTCCATCGATGATGGCTTCGACTTTCTGGGGTTCAACGTCCGCCGCTACAACGGCAAGCTACTGATCAAACCGAGTGCCGCAGCGGTGAAACGGATACGGGAACGGCTGCGCGCCGAGATGCGTGCCCTGCGAGGGGCCAACTCATCGGCGGTGTCGCAAACGATCCGCCAGGAAGCGGAGGTGATGGACGCGGTGCTGATCGCCGAAGCGACCGACAAGTCGGTTCGTGACGAACAGACCGGTACCGTCACTTTGAAAGTGGCAAAAGTCTTGAAGGGGTCGGAGGCCATGGTCAGTTCCCCTCGGGTCGGTTTTCGAAATAGGTGGAGCGGGTGCCGCGCAGCACGATGTCGAACCTATAGGCGATGGCATCGAGCGGGACGGAGGCGTTGATGTCGAGCGCCGCGACGAGTTGGTCGATGGCGCGGGCGTCGGGGATGGTCTGGACGATGGGGCATTTGGCGATGAGTGGATCGCCCTCGAAATACATCTGGGTGATGAGGCGCTGCGCGAAGGCGGTGCCGAACACCGAGACATGGATATGCGCGGGCCGCCAGTTGTTGACCCAGTTGCGCCACGGGTAAGCGCCGGGTTTGATGGTGCGGAACACATAATAGCCGTTGGCATCCGTGAGGGTGCGCCCGCAACCGCCGAAATTGGGATCAATCGGGGCGAGGTAGCTGTCTTTTTTGTGGCGATACCGCCCGCCGGCATTGGCCTGCCAGATTTCCACGAGCGTATGGGGCACGGGCCGCGCGTTCTCATCCAACACCCGGCCATGCACGATGATCCGCTCGCCGATGGGATCGCCGCCGTGGACGTAGTTGCGGATCAGGTCATTGTCGAGCGGGGCGATGTCAGACTGACCAAAGGTCGGGCCGGTCAATTCGCTGGCCGAGGTTTGCAGCGAAAGGAGCGCGAAACGGGGCGCGCGGGCGACGGAGGTCTTGTAATCCGGCGTGAGGGCGGGCGGATGCCATGTGCGGTCGCGCTGATAGAGGTCTGTGGCGGTCATGTTCGGTCCCTTTCCATGTCCGAATAGGTGTCTTTGGCCAGTTTGATGGCGTGATTGGCGGCGGGCACCCCGGCGTAGATCGCGACATGCTGGAACGCCTCGATCACATCGCGGGGGGTGGCGCCGGTGTTGGCGGTGGCGCGGATGTGCATCGGGATTTCCGCGAAATTGCCGGTGGCCGCGAGCAGCGCCAGCGTGAGCATCGAGCGTTCGCGCAAGGTGATGCCATCGCTGGCCCAGACCGTGCCCCAAGCGGATTCGGTGATGAGGGTCTGAAAGGCCGCGTCGAAATCGGTCTTGGCGGTCTCGGCGCGGTCAACATGGGCGTCGCCCAGAACGCGGCGGCGCACGGCCATGCCGGTGCTGTATCGGTCAGTCATCGTTTCGGTATCCCCTTGTGGCGCATGAGGCGTTTTTGGGCGGCGATGCGGAAGGGGGCGTTGGGCGCGCCATAGCCCTGATAGCCGCCCGCGCGCTGGACGATTTCAAAGAACATGCCGCCCGCGTAGGGGCGCGAATAAAGCTGATAGAACGCGCCTGTTGCGTCCTCGTCATAGAGGATATTGCCCGCCTCGAGCCGCGCCAGAAGGTTGGGGGCGAGATCGAAGCGCGCCGCGAGATCGGCGTAGTAATTGGGCGACATCGGCAGAGGTTCAAAGCCGCGCGCGGCGAGGGCGCTTGCGGTGGCAAAGATGTCATCGCTGGCCAGTGCGATATGCTGGACCGATGCGCCAAAGCTGTCGGCCAGAAAATTGCCCGCCATGGTGCGATGCGTTTCCGCGCCATTCAGCGTGATGCGGAACGCGCCGTCCGGGGTCTCCAACGCCTGAGAGCGCACGAGGCCATCGGGATCGACCACATCGACCATGGGGGATTTGCGCATGTCAAAGAGCGTGGTGTAAAAGAGCGACCACGACAGCATCTGATCATAGCTCATGGTTTGCGCCAGATGGTCGATGCGGGTGAGGCCCGCGCCGGTTTGGGCGGGCTGGTCGGGGGTGAATTCGACCGACCAGACATCGCTCAGACCGCTTTTGTCGTCGATGAAATGCAGCACGCTGCCGCTGAGGCCACGGATGGCGGGAATGTCCAGTTCGCCGGGGCCAAGTGGCTGCGAGAAGGGATGCGCGCCAAGGCCCGTGGCGCGGGTGACGGTGGCGGGCGCATCCTCCACGCTGAGGCCCACATCGCAGACGGTGGTGCCGTGCATCGTATAGGCGCTGCTGGCGTAGCCGGTGGTCTCTAGGTTCACGACGATGCGAATGTCACCTTGGGTCCAGAGCGAGAGCTGTTTCGAGATATGGCGGCCTGCCGGGGTGAAACCCAGGGTTTGCAGGAGGGTTTCCAGTGCTGTCGCCTCATCCCCGCGCGTGGCGAATTCCACGAAGGACACGCCCTGCACGCGTGCGCGGGCGGGCATGTGCGGCAGGTTCAGGGCGGTGTCCGGTTCCCGCCTGCGCACGTCATCAAGCAGCGCCGTGAGCGAGCGATAGCCGTCTTCGGCCACGGTGCGGGTGCTGCCGCCGCGAAACTGGTCATTGAAGATTTCGAGCGAGATGGGGCCTGCGTAGCCGGTGGCGACCACGGCCTGCATGAAGCCGGTCACGTCAAGATCGCCCTCGCCGGGCATGTTGCGGAAGTGGCGGGACCAATAGAGCAGGTCCATGTCGATGCGGGGGGCGTCGGCGAGTTGGACAAAGAATATCTTGTCGCCGGGGATGCGCCGGATGGTGTCGGGGTCGATGCCGCGCCCGAGGGTGTGAAAGCTGTCGAGGATGAGGCCGACATGGGCGTGATCGGCGCGGCGCACGATTTCCCAGGCGTCGCGGTGATCGTTGACGTGATGCCCCCAGGCCAGCGCCTCGAAGCCGACGCGCAGGCCGCGTTTTGCGGCGCGTTCCCCGAGTTCGTGGAAATCCTCGGCGGCGCGGTCGATGCCGCCCAAGGATTGCGGATGACAGGAGGAGCAGACCAGAATGAGATCGGTGCCCAGTTCCTGCATCAGGTCGAATTTGCGCTCTGCCCGGTCGAACGCCTTGGCGCGCAGGGGGGCGGGCAGGCCTTCGAAATCGC
>JBLRXE010000350.1:0-3155 GCA_047920895.1 Roseovarius sp. | reverse complement strand
GCGGCTAAACTCCCCTATGTGACAATCGACCCGGCCACGGGCGGCAACAAGCGGGTTGATCCGGCCGCGGGCTGATTTCCTCCGCTCAGTCAGGCCGGGCCGCGCGCCGCCGCAACACCGCCGCGAGGCTCAGAAACTCAGGCGCGCGCGCGGAACTGCGCCGCCAGATCATCACCACCTTGCGCGGCATGGCACCGGGGGCCGAGACAAGGGCAATATCGTGCCCTTGGGTGATCCCTGCATCAATCGCCAGTTGCGGCAATAGGGTGATCCCCAGCCCTTCCTCGACCATCGCCACCAGCGTTGCAAGGCTGGTGGCGGCAAAGCTGCGGTCCTCGCCGATATCCCCCGCGTCGAAGGCCGACAGCGCATGACGCTGAAGGCAATGCCCGCGCTCCAAAAGCATCATCGGTCGCCCGGCAAAATCGTGGCTCTCCACATGATCGCGGTTTGCCAGCGGATGCGCCCGCGCACAGGCCAGCAGGTAACCATCTTCAAAGAGCGGCTCACAGGCCAGATCGCCGATGTCGAACGGCAGCGCGACGATTGCGGCATCAAGCCGCCCGTCCATCAACCGCTCGATCAGCGCCTCGGTCAGATCCTCACGCAGAAAGAGCCTGAGCGCGGGAAACGCCTGCCGCAGATGCGGCATGGCCCGAGGCAAGAGATAGGGGCCGACCGTGGGAATGACCCCAAGCCGCAGGTCGCCCGAAAGCGCCTCGCCGCTTGCCCGGGCCAGATCGACCAGCGCCTCGGCCTCGGCAAGCGTGCGACGCGCCCGCGCGATGATCTCTCGTCCGATGGCGGTGATGATCACTTGCCGTTTGGTGCGCTCGGCCAGCGTCACGCCAAGCAGCGCCTCAAGCTCCTGCACGCCCTTGCTCAAGGCCGACTGGCTGACGTTACAGCGCTCGGCGGCATGCCCGAAATGCAGCTCCTCGCCGAGGGCGATCAGGTAACGCAGATGGCGGAGGCTGGGCAGCGCGGACATCTTATCATTCCATATTAAAATTATTGTAACGGATTTAATTCGTTTCACTCATTTATGGCAAGCAGATATTCAATCCTGACACAACAACCGGCCATGGGATGAGCCACGCGTCACTTAAAGGGCCCTACCGAGATCACACAGGCGAATTGCGACCGGGTCGGTTGGCCGGGCGAAGAGCGATATCCTGAGGGGCAACGTTTCGGTATCTCCATTACACACGATCAGCGCCCCGCTCTGGACTTCGCGATACACGAGGCTCATCGGGAGCCATGCTTGCGCAAATCCCAATAAGGCCATTTCCTTGATCCCAACGGTGAACGCGCTCTCGGCAAAGGTTGTACCCGTATGGCTGGAATAGGAGGTGCTTGCCCCTGCAAGCATTTCGGCGAAAAAGCTTCCGGGGGGATAGCGGATCATCGGCGTATCTCGCGGAGCGATCCCCTTGGGACTTAGTGCAAAGCGCAGCGGGCCGCCAACCACAGGGACGAGCCGGTCCCGACCCCAAGTCGCACGGACAATACTGTCGTCGAAGGGCATCGGGGCACCGCCATCGCGCTCGTAGCACATCAAGAGAGAGGCCTCGCCGCTCAGGAAAAGCGAGATGCAGTCATTATGGTTCCCGGCCCTGAGGCGAAAATCGACACCTTGGTGCTCTGCGCGCGCACCGGCTGCGAAATCGGGAAAGATTGACAAGATCAGTGAATGCTGCGCCGCGACGGTCACGGTCGATCTGCCGAGATCATATCCGGCGATCCGCTGGCGAAATGCCCGGATATGGCCTGCCAAGGCCTGAAGCTCGGTTGTGTTTTCGGACAGTGCCGGTTCGATGTCCACGCGATTGGCCGCACGTTTGACGATCGGACGCCCCAGCCAGTGTTCGAAGCTCTGAATCCGCCGTGAAAAGGCCGGTTGCGTGATGTTCCGGCGCTGCGCGGCACGGCTCATATTGCCCTCTTCCAGAAGCACGAGAACGTCGTCGAAGATACTCAGGTCCATTAACCCTCCTTCACTCATACTTTTGGTATGAGCAGCCCAAGAAAATAGCATTTTTCAATGGGATGAAAGGGGGGTTAGCCTTACTTTGATATTGGGTGAGGGATTGATGGACGAAGCAGGTGGTTCCGCGACGGTTCAGCAAAGCCAGCAGCGCGCTTGGCCTTCTGCCGCGCGCAGAAAGGACTTGGCGCGTGCGCTTGTGGCCTTTCCCAAGGTGGATCTTGGACATTTTCCAACACCGCTTGAACCCATGGACCGGCTGGCCGAGCATTTGGGCGGCCCCCGGATCTGGGTAAAGCGCGACGATTGCACCGGCCTGTCGTCAGGCGGAAACAAGACGCGCAAGCCCGGATTCCTGATGGCCGATGCGTTGGGACAGGGCGCGGATACGATCATCACCCAAGGGGCCATGCAATCCAACGATACCCGCCCAACAGCGGAGGTGGACACCTCGCACGCCGCACGGGCGCGTGCATCGGATGTGAAGCGGCTGTGCGTCGGGACGGTGTCTGGACCACCTGCGATGACGTGGGGGCGGGCTATGACATTCCCACCCAAGGCATGATCCAGATCGTCCGGCTATTGGCACAGATCGAGGGGCTGCTGTCTGATCCGGTCTATTCCGACAAGGCGTTTGACGGGCGGATCTGCCGCGCTCTTCGGATACCCCGACGCGTTTGATATACCGGGCTACAAGATAAACCAACCACCAACAAAAAAGGGAGAACTTGACCATGAACTTCAAATTTGCGCGCCGCATGCTTGCCGTTGCGGCTGTGACGACGGGGCTGGCCCCAGCCGCGCTCTGGGCCCAAAACCTCACGGGAACGCTCGCCAAGATCAATGACAGCGGAGAAATCGTGATTGGCCACCGCGAAAGCTCGGTGCCGTTTTCCTATCTGAACGCTCAGCAGCAGCCCGAGGGCTATTCGATTGATCTGTGCATGAAGGTGGTCGAGGAAGTGGAGAAGACGCTCGGCAAGGATATCGAGGTCCGCTATGTGCCCGTCAATCCCAAGACCCGCATCGCGCTCATGGCGAACGGGACGATTGATCTGGAATGCGGCTCCACCACCAACAACCTGACGCGCCAGCAGCAGGTGGAATATCTGCCCGTGACCTTCGTGACCGGGACCAAGATCCTGACCCGCAAGGATTCTGGCATCAC
>JBLRXE010000349.1:0-3175 GCA_047920895.1 Roseovarius sp. | reverse complement strand
ACGCAGATGGGAGGACATCGGCAACATGGGCGGCGTCATTCTCCCACTCGACGAGGCCCTCGAATTCATCGCAAATGAAGCCGTCTTCTGGACCTGGACTTGACTAAAAATGTACAAAGTCGAGTTCAGTTGCATCATCAGTTGAACCCACCCCCGCGCCATCTGCGCCATCCGCACCTGTTGCCGCAGCGACTGGCGATCTGGCAGCACTCACAGCGCAGTTGCGCGAGGCCGCGGCAGAGATTGCCGAGATCGCGGCGCAAGCAGGGCGCCTTGGTATTGCAATCAATGCAGCAAAAGCCCTTCGTGAAGGTACAGCACCCGAGGCTTTGCGCGCACAGGTGCTCCATCGCGCAGCCACTGCAGCAGATGCGCGCGATATCGTGGCAGCCCCGCCTTCACCCGTTCTCCCTAAATCCGCTGAAAGTCCGATTGTGGCTGCCGCAAAGAAGGCTGCCTCAGCTGGCAACAGGCACTAAAGCACCACGCTCAGAGCCTGACGCCCCGCCACCTGATCCCCCGCCGTTCCTCCCCGGTGGGGGATTTCTTTTTGTCTTTTGACCACAAGGATCTCCAAGATGAATGTTCTCAGACAGCCTCCCAGCATGGGCGATGTGCTGAAATACGAGCTCAACCCAAACTTCACCCGCGAAAGCGTCATGCTTCTGGCCGGCACTGATTACCCGGTTGGTGCTGTGCTCGGCCGGATTACCGCCAGCGGCAAATACAAGCTTGCGACCTCAGGTGGCACAGATGGTGCGCAAACCGCAGCGGCTGTTTTGCTCTACGCCGCTGATGCCACGTCCGCCGACGCGGCGGGGTTGGTTATCGTGCGCGGCCCCGCCATCGTCTCAAAAGCGGCGCTTGTGTTTGATGCCACCGTAGATGACGCGGCCAAGACCACCACCAAGCACGGCCAGCTGGCAGCGCTGGGCATCCTTGCGCGCGACGCCGCCTGATCTGGCCGCACGACATCCCCCCTTCCCCCTCAATCCCCTCGGAGTTTCACATGACCATCACCCGCAACCCGTTTGACGCGGGCGGCTATTCGCTCGCCGAGATGACGCAGGCCATCAACATCCTGCCCAATCTTTACACCCGCCTTGGCCAGCTTGGCCTATTTCGTTTCCAGGGCGTCACACAGCGCTCCGTTGTCATCGAGCAGCGTGAAGGCGTACTCAGTCTCCTACCATCGGTTCCGCTGGGTGCGCCGGCAACGTTGGGCACACGCGAGTTGCGGTCCATGCGCAGCTTTAGCCTGCCATGGATCCCGCATGACGACATCGTCCTTCCCGGAGATATTCAGGGCGTACCCGCGCTTGGCATGTCAGACATGGCTGAACCATTAACTGAGGTGATGACCGAAAAGCTCACAGTGATGCGGCGCAAACATGCACAGACACGCGAGTACATGGAGATGAATGCGCTGCGCGGTATCGTCAAGGACGGCGCGGGCAGAACGCTTTATGATTATTTTGCAGAGTTTGGCCTTGAACAAATTTCTGTCGATTTTGCCTTTGGCACAGCCGGCAGCAACATACAGGCAAAGATCCGCACCGTGCTGCGCGCAATCGAAGACAACCTCATGGGCGAAACCATGAGTACCGCGCATGCACTGGTCAGTTCGGAGTTCTTTGACAAGCTGATCAGCCACCCCAAAACTGAAGACGCCTACAAGTTCTTTTCTGCCTCGGGTGGGCAACCATTGAGAGACGACATGCGGCGAGCCTTTCCTTTTGGCGGCCTTTTGTTTGAGGAATATAATGGCCGTGCTCCGCTATCGAACGGCACGACAGAGCGCTTCATTGGTGTTGGCGAAGGGATTGCTTTTCCGCTGGGCACTTTCGATACGTTTACGACCTACGGCGGCCCCGCCAATCTGCTGGAGGCCGCGAATACGGTCGGCTTGCCGCTCTATGCCCGCCAACAAGTTGATGCCAAGGGGCGTTGGATTGATTTGATGACAGAGGCATCCATCCTGCCGGTCAACAAGCGGCCGCGGTTGGCGATCCGTCTGCACTCTAGCAACTGAGGCTGATCAGGCATGACAGCCTTTCTTGCAGCACTTGATCTGCTCTTTGCCGATCCGAACCTCTCAACCCCTGCGCTCTACCAGCAGGCGGGCATCGGTGTGGAACAGGCGCTTCGCGTGATGCGGCGCAGCCCTGATCGTATGGTCGAGTTCGGCGCAGCCCGGCTGGTGAGTGACAGCGTGGTTCTGGATGTCCGCATAAGCGATTGTCCGGAACTGGCCGCAAGGGATCGCTTCGAGATCACAGGCGAGGCCTTTGTGATCCAAGGCACTCCGCAGCGTGATCGCGAGCGGCTGGTCTGGACGGCGGAGCTATTGCCCTGGTTTCCTGACCCGCATGCTGATGTCACAGGCTAAGGGAGAGGCACGCATGATCCGCATGGAAATCGTCGGCGATATCGCAGCCATGATGGCAGCTGAGATCACCGCAGGGGAAAAGGCTGTCACCAAGGCGATTGGTGCCGCAGGTGTAGGCCTCAAAACCGCCTGGCGCGCGCAGATCACCGGTGCAGGTCTTGGCCAACGGCTTGCACGCACCATCCGCTCGGCGCAGTTCCCAAAAGGCAAGCCCAGCCTAAACGCAGCGTCGCTGGTTTGGTCCAAGGCCCCGGCCATCATAGGCGCGCATGACACAGGTCCGCTGATCCGTTCGAAAGACGGGTTCTGGCTGGCAATCCCGACTGCGGCAGCTGGCAAATCGGCGCGTGGCGGCCGGATCACGCCCGGCGAATGGGAGCGCCGCACGGGATTACGCCTGCGCTTCGTCTACCGGCGGACCGGGCCGAGCCTGCTAGTCGCCGAGGGCCGGCTGAACAGCGGAGGCCGCGCGGTGGCATCGCGTTCAAAAACCGGACGCGGCCTCGTCACCGCGCCAATCTTCCTGTTGGTGCCACAGGTCAAGTTGCGCAAACGGCTCGATCTGGCGCGGGATGCAGAACGCGCGCTTGACAGTGTTCCGGGGCTGATCGTGGCAAACTGGATCGAGGATCGGTTCTGAATTTGGATAAAACTTCAGCCAAGAGATGCTCGTACATCCGCCATTGGAATGAAAACGCGGTGCGGATTGTCAGGATCTTCAAGGGGCTGGAAGCCGAGTTCAGCATAAAAATTCCAGCGGCGCTCGAATTGGTCGTCTTGGAGGAC
>JBLRXE010000348.1:0-3184 GCA_047920895.1 Roseovarius sp. | reverse complement strand
GCGGCAGGCGCATCCGCTTTATGCCTCTGCGCGGCTTTGGGACGATGGCTGCATCGACCCGCGCAAGAGCCGCGATGTGCTCAGCCTCTCCTTGCGCGCGGCCTTGAATGCGCCGGTGGAGGAGACGCGCTTTGGCGTCTTCCGGATGTGAGGGGGCGGGGCATGGAATTTGAGTATTTGAAGAACGATGAAAGCGGGGGAGCGCGCCATGTTTGAGCGGATTCTGGTGGCCAACCGGGGCGAGATCGCGGTTCGCGTGATGCACACGGCGCAGGCGATGGGCGTCGAGGTGGTGGCGGTCTATTCCGATGCTGACCGGGGTGCCGCGCATGTGGCGCTGGCTGACCGGGCGGTGTGGATTGGCGGGGCCGCCCCGTCGGAGAGCTATTTGCGCGGCGCGGCGATCATCGCGGCGGCGCAGGAAACGGGCTGCGGCGCGATCCATCCCGGTTACGGCTTTCTGAGCGAGAACCCCGATTTCGTCGAGGCGGTCGAGGCGGCGGGGCTGGTCTTTATCGGACCCTCGGCATCGGCCATTCGCGCGATGGGTCTCAAGGATGCTGCGAAAGTGCTGATGGAGAAAGCGGGCGTGCCGGTGGTGCCGGGGTATCATGGTGCGAACCAAGACCCTGAGCATCTGGCGGGGGCTGCGGAGGCCATTGGCTATCCGGTGCTGATCAAGGCCGTGGCGGGCGGTGGCGGCAAGGGGATGCGGCTGGTGGAGCGGCCCGAGCACTTTGCCGAGGCGCTGGAGAGTGCGCAGGGCGAGGCGCGCACGGCCTTTGGCAATGCCGCCGTATTGATCGAGAAATACATCCAGAAGCCTCGGCATATCGAGGTGCAGGTGTTTGGTGATGGCAGGCGGGCGGTGCATCTTTTTGAGCGCGATTGCTCGTTGCAGCGGCGGCATCAGAAGGTGATCGAAGAGGCCCCGGCCCCCGGCATGACACCAGAGGTGCGCGCCGCCATGGGGCAGGCGGCGGTGCGCGCGGCGGAGGCGATTGGCTATGCGGGGGCGGGCACGGTGGAGTTCATTGTCGATGGCTCGGACGGGCTGCGGCCTGATCGGTTCTGGTTCATGGAAATGAACACGCGCCTACAGGTCGAGCATCCGGTGACGGAAGCGATCACCGGTGTCGATCTGGTGGAGTGGCAATTGCGCGTGGCGGCGGGCGAGGGTCTGCCCGCGCGCCAAGAGGAATTGGCGATCAACGGTCATGCCTTTGAGGCGCGGCTTTATGCCGAGGATGTGCCCAAGGGGTTTCTGCCCGCCACGGGGCGGCTCACGCATCTGGCCTTTCCGGCGATGGCCCGCGCCGATAGCGGCGTGCGGGCGGGCGATGAGATCAGCCCTTGGTATGATCCGATGATTGCCAAGGTGATCACCCATGGCCCGACGCGCGCCGTGGCGCTCCGGCGCTTGGCGGCGGCGCTGGCGGGGACAGAGGTGGCCGGAACGGTGACGAACCTCGGGTTTCTGGGGGCCTTGGCGCGGCATGCAGGCTTTGCGGCGGGCGAGGTGGATACCGGGCTGATTGCGCGCGATATAGAGGCGCTGGTGGTGGCCCCTGAGGCGGGTCCGCGCGAGGTGGCTTTGGCGGCGCTGGCGGGTCTGGGGCTGCTTGGGGACACGCCGCCTGATGCGGGCTTTGTCCTCTGGGCACCGCTGGAGCGCGAGGTGCGGCTGATCCATGGTGGCGAGGAAATCGTGGTCCGGCTGGTGACGCAGGGCGCGGACGCGCATGATCTGCGTGTGGGGGACACGCTGGTCGCGGCGTGGCGCGTGGATGGGCGCTGGCGGCTGGATGGGCAACCTGCGCCCGGTGTCGCGGTTGATGGCAACCGGATCACGGTCTTTGCGCGCTATGGGTTGACATTTGATCTGGTTGATCCTCTGGCGCGGGAAGGGGCCGCCGGGGGCGATGCCACCTTGATCGAGGCGCCGATGCCGGGGCTGGTGAAGGCGATCTATGCCACGCCGGGGCAGGCGGTGGCCAAGGGCGATCGGCTGGCGGTGCTGGAGGCGATGAAGATGGAGCACAGTCTTTTGGCGGCGCGTGACGGGGTGGTGGCCGAGGTCTTGGTCTCGGCGGGCGATCAGGTCAGCGCCGGGGCGGCGCTGGTGCGGCTGGAGGTGGACGCATGATCCGGCTGCATCATGTGCCGCTGGCGCGGTCGTTCAGGGTGATGTGGCTCTTGGAAGAGCTGGGTTTGGACTATGATGTGCGCTATTATTCGATCCGCGACGGCTCGATGCGCAGCCCGGAGTTTCTGACGCTCTCGCCCGCTGGTCGCGTGCCGGTGCTGGAGCATCAGGACGCGGTCTGGTTTGAGAGCGGCGCGATTGTGCAGCTCTTGTGCGAGAGTTATCCTGAGGCTGGATTGCTGCCGGCACCCGGCAGCCCGGAGCGGGCGCGCGCGCTCGAGATGTTTGCCTATGCCGAGACGGTGGGCTGTCTCTTGGAAAATCTCAACCTCAACCAAGTGTTCCTGCGCCCGCCAGCCCAGCCATCCGCTGTGGTGGTCAAGCTCCTGAACGCGCGGCTGCGCGCGAGTCTTGTGGCGATGGAGACGCGGTTGGAGGGGGATTACCTCCTGGCATCGGGGTTTTCGGCGGCGGATGTGATGTTTGCCTATGGGTTTGAACTGGCGCGCTTTTATGTGGGTATGAGCGTCTATCCCCGCCTGACGGCCTATTGGGCGCGGCTGCGCGCGCGCCCGGCCTATATCCGGGCCAAGGCGCGGGACGGGGTGCAGGATATCTATACCCAAGAATTTTATCCGGTACCGGAGGGGGCATGATGGCAGAGCATGTCGAGATTTTCGAAGTCGGTCCGCGCGACGGGTTGCAGAACGAGGCGCGGCATATTCCCACGCGGGACAAGATCGCGCTGGTGGATTGCCTGAGCGGTGCGGGGTTCGCGCGCATCGAAGTGGCGAGTTTCGTCAGCCCCAAATGGGTGCCGCAGATGGCCGACAGCGCCGAGGTGCTGCGTGGTATCCGGCGCGCGCCGGGGGTGCGCTATGCCGCGCTCACGCCGAATATGCGGGGATTGAGCGACGCGCTCGAGGCGGGGGCGGATGAGGTGGCGATTTTTGGCTCTGCTTCGGAGGGGTTTTCACGCGCCAATATCAACGCCACGATTGACGAGAGCCTTGCGCGGTTCGCACCGGTGCTGGAGGC
>JBLRXE010000347.1:0-3192 GCA_047920895.1 Roseovarius sp. | reverse complement strand
GGCGGGTGTCAGATTGCCGAGGCTTTCGTGATATCGTTGATGGTTGTAGTGCTCGACGAAGGCATCGATGGCGGCCTCAAGCTCACCCTCCAGATAATAGTTTTCCAGGAGGACGCGGTTCTTGAGGGTCTGGTGCCAGCGCTCGATCTTGCCCTGCGTCTGGGGGTGGTTGGGCGCACCGCGGACATGATCCATGCCGTGTTTGCCGAGGTATTTGGCAAGGTCGCCGGCGATGTAACAGGGACCGTTGTCGCTGAGCAGCCGCGGCTTGTGCAGCACCGTGACGCTGTCGCAGCCTGATGCGGCCAGAGCAATGTCCAGCGTGGCGCTGACATCGTCCGCCCCCATGTTGGTGCAAAGCTTCCAGCCCACGATGTAGCGCGAGAAGTCATCCAGCACGGTAGACAGATAGGTAAGTGTCCGGTGTCCCCGCTCTGACGGCGTGATGGAGTGCCTGCTAGATGTCCACCGTTGACAGTGGACATCTTGAGGTGAGCGATGGCGGGCAAGAAGGGCCAGAAGAAGCGGGTTTGGTCAGACGAGGAGAAGCGGTCGATCTGCACGCAGGCGCGGGTTCGGGGTGTGTCGGTAGCGCAGGTCGCTCGGCGCTACGCGATGAACACCAACCTGATCCATAAATGGCTTCGCGATCCTCGGTTTTCATCAGCTGATCAGGCCGTGGATTTACCCGAGCCTGAGGGCGCAACGTTTCTTCCAATCGAGGTTATGGGCATGACGCCCGCCCCGGCGGCACCCATTTCGTTCAATCCTTCAACAGGAACCGTCACAGCGCAGCGCATTGACATCATGTTATCCGATGGACGGCGCATTTTGGTGGAGGGTCCCACTGCGCTGTCGGCGGTTCTGGCGATGGTCGAGGGGCTGGCGCAATGATCCCGGTGCCGAGCAATACGCGGGTATGGCTGGCTGCGGGCGTCACGGACATGCGGCGCGGTTTCAATACGCTTGCGGCACAGGCTGAACAGGTTCTGGCCGAGGATCCGTATTCAGGCCACATGTTCGTCTTTCGTGGTCGCCGGGGTGATCTTTTGAAGATCATCTGGTGGGATAGCCAAGGGGCCTGCCTGTTCACCAAGCGGCTGGAACGGGGCCGGTTTGTCTGGCCTGCTGCCAAGGAAGGCAAGGTCAGCCTGAGCCCGTCGCAGCTATCGATGCTGCTCGAAGGTATCGACTGGCGAACGCCGCAGAAGACTTGGCGACCACTGGTCGCGGGATAGAGGAAAAGCCCAACAAAACATGGGTTTTTGCGCTGTTTTGCGTTTCCTCTCACGGGGTGATCTGGTATGGATTGCGCCATGCTGGACGCCTTCAAATCCCTGCCCAACGACCCTGACGAGCTGCGCTCTGTCAGCGAGCAAATGCTCCGGCATATCCAGTCCCAAGCCTACCAAATCGAGAAGCTGAAGGCAGAACTTCACGGCCATCGCAAGGCGCGCTTCGGCTCGAAGTCAGAGGGCATGGATCAACTGGCTCTCGACCTGTCGGAAGACGACGAGATCGCGGAGGCAGTCGCAGATCAGCACGCCGAGCAGTCGGCCGGTGACGAAGAAACCCCACCGCAAACGCGCACCAAGCGCCAGCACAGCCGCAAGCCACTGCCCGAGCACCTTGATCGCGAAGATGAGGTCCTGTCACCCGGTGAGGCATGCGATGGATGCGGCGGCACCCTGCGCCAAGTGGGCGAGGACATGACCGAAGAGCTGGATTACATCCCCGGTCACTTCGTCGTGCGACGGTTCATCCGCCCCCGCATGGCCTGCACCTGCTGTGAAGCCTTCGCCCAGGCCCCGCTGCCGTCCCGCCTGATCGAACGCGGGCGGCCCGGTCCCGGCCTCGTGTCGCACATGCTGGTCGGCAAATATTGCGATCACCTACCGCTTGAGCGGCAATCCAAGATATACGCCCGCGAAGGAGTGGATCTGCATCGCTCCACGCTGAGCGACTGGGTTGGGCGCACGACAGCCCTGCTAGAGCCTCTGGCCGAGCACATCGGCAAATTGGTCCGGGCGGGGCCAGCCCTGTTTGCAGACGATACACCTGTAAAGCTGCAAGTGCGCGCCAACACAACGAAGACCAAAACTGCCCGGCTCTGGAGTTATGTCCGGGACGAACGCCCGTGGTGCGGGGCAGCACCTCCCTGTGCCTGGTATCAGTTCAGCGTTGATCGGAAGGGCGAGCACCCCGCCAACCATCTCGTGGGCTATACCGGCACCGTTCATGCCGACGGCTACGCCGGATTCAACGGCCTGTTCGGCGAGGGCAAGGCTGACGAACAGGCCTGCATGGTTCACGTGCGCCGCAAATTTGTCGACGAGGTTGAGCGCACCGGCTCTCCGATTGCCCAACAGGCGGTCAAACAGATTGCGCAGCTTTACGCTGTCGAGAAGGAGGCGCGGGGGAAATCCCCAGAAGAGCGTGCGGCCATGCGGCAGGCCAAGGCCAAGCCAGTCTTCGACAACCTGGAGCTTTGGCTGCAGGCGCAGCTGCGCAAAATATCAGGCAAAACCAAACTGGCCGAAGCCATCCGCTATGCCCTGAAACGCATGCCAAAAGCCCGCGGCTATCTCGACGACGGCCAACTCGAACTCGACAACAATACCTGCGAGAGGTCGATCCGCCCCATCGCCCTTGGCCGCAAGAATTACCTGTTCATGGGGTCAATCGGCGGCGGAAACGCGGCCGCCATCGCCTACACGCTTATCGAAACTGCCAAGATGAACAGCGTCGATCCCGAAGCCTGGCTCACCTGGGTCCTTCAGCGCCTACCCGATCACAAGATCAATCGCATCGAAGAACTCATGCCGTGGAACTGGCAGCCCGAAAAAGCCTGAAACCGCGCCTCAACCGGACGCTTACACAGATAGAACCAGCCCCAGCCAATCACCTTGAGATAGGTGAAGTCGGTCTGCCACATCTGGTTTGGTCTGGTGGTCTTGTCCCTGAACTCGTCGGCAGCTTTGACGACGATATATGCGGGGCTGGTGATCAGGTCGTAGGACTTGAGCAACCGATAGACGGAAGCTTCTGACACGAAATACTTTTTTGTGTCTGTGAAGCGAACGGCCAGCTCCCGCGGGGAAAGGTCCGGTTCGTTGAGCGCCAGATCCACGATCTGGTCGCGCACGGGGTCCGGGATGCGGTTCCAGACCTTGGCGGGCCGTGATGGGCGAT
>JBLRXE010000346.1:0-3195 GCA_047920895.1 Roseovarius sp. | reverse complement strand
GATCCAGATCATCGAGGCGAACAGCCATTCCAGTTTCATCCCTGTGCCGAAACATTCCATCCACCCGCCGCATGAACTGGAACAAATGTCCTTATTCGTAGCGGCGTATGGCGTTCAGCCGGGAATATTTCCTATATTAAGGCCAGAGTCAAACCGTTCCCGAGGCCCGCCCGATGAAACATTTTCCGATCTTTCTCGCCGTCGAGGGGCGCCGCATCGTGCTGTCGGGCGGCGGTGCGGCGGCTCTGGCCAAGCTGCGCCTCCTGCTCAAGACCGAGGCGCATCTGACCGTCTTTGCGCCCACTCCCGCGCCCGAGATCCTGCACTGGGCCGCCGCGGGACGTTTGCGCCTGATACGCCGCGCCATGCAGCCCGGCGATGCCCTCTGCGCGGTGCTTTTCTATGCCGCCGATGAGGATACGGCCGAGGATGCCCGCACGTCGGCCCTCGCGCGCGCCGACGGGGCGCTGGTCAATATCGTGGACAACCTCGCGGACAGCCAATTCATCACCCCCGCCATCGTGGACCGCGACCCCGTGACTGTGGCCATCGGCACCGAAGGCGCGGCCCCGGTGCTGGCCCGCGCCATCAAGGCCGATCTCGAGGCGCGTCTGCCCACCACGCTCGGGCCTCTCGCCCGGCTTGGCAAGGCCTTTCGCAAGGCCGCCGATGTGCTGCCCATGGGCCGCCGGCGCCGTGATTTCTGGGCCGATTACTATTTCAACGCAGGCCCCCGCGCGATGGATCAGGGCGGCGAGGACCACGTCAGGGCCGCATTGCAGGCCATTCTGGAAAAACATGAAAATGAAAGCGCGCGCGCGGGGCATGTGGCCTTTGTCGGTGCCGGTCCGGGCGATCCGGATCTGCTCACCCTCAAGGCACGCAAGGCGCTCGATACCGCCGATGTGGTGATCCACGACCGGCTTGTGACGCCTGAAATCCTCGAACTCGCCCGCCGCGAGGCGATCCTCATTGATGCCGGCAAAGAAGGCTTCGGCGCGTCCATGTCACAGGATGCCATCAACGCACTCATCGTCGAACATGCCGCCACCGGCGCGCAGGTCGTGCGCCTCAAGGGCGGCGATCCCACCGTCTTTGGCCGCTTGGACGAGGAAATCGAGGCTGTGACCGCCGCCGGGATTTCGTGGCATGTGGTGCCGGGCATCACCGCCGCTTCGGCCTCGGTCGCCAGCATCGGTCAGAGCCTCACGCAACGCGGCCGCAACGCCTCGGTGCGCTTTCTCACCGGCCATGACATGAAAGGTTTTGCCGATCACGACTGGCACGCGCTGGCCCGTCCCGGCGAGGTGGCGGCGATCTACATGGGCAAGAAATCCGCCCGCTTCATCCAAGGCCGGTTGATCATGCACGGTGCCGACCGCGCCACGCCCGTCACCGTGATCGAAAACGCCAGCCGCCCCAATCAACGCATCCTCGCCACCACGCTGGACCGTTTGCCCGCCGATCTGGCCGAGGCCGCGATCACCGGCCCCGCGCTCACCTTCCTCGGTCTCGCGCCCCGCGCCGCCGAGGCGCAGATTGACCACTCGAAACAGGAGCTTGCCTGACATGGCCCAAGAATTCACCCCCAAGGTCGTCACCGCCAACGCCCTGATCGAGGGCGATGTCGTCTATCTCACCGCCGCCGACACATGGGCGCGCGATCTTTCCGCCGCCGAGGTGCTGATCGACGAGGCCGATGCCGAATATCGCCTGTTGCAGGCACAGGCGCGCGCCGCTGAAGTCGTCGGCGCCTATCTGGCCGAGGTGCGCCCCGGCAAGAGCGGCCCCGAACCCACCCATTTCCGCGAGGATTTCCGCCGCAAGGGCCCCTCGAACCTCTTTCACGGCAAACAGTCCGAAGGACTGTCCCGGGCTTGACCCGGGACCTCCCAAGGTAAGGAACCCAGAAAATGTATCAATACAACGACTTCGACGCCGCCTTTATCGCGGAACGCAACCGCCAGTTCCGCGCGCAGGTCGAGCGCCGCATCGCTGGCAACCTGACCGAGGATGAGTTTCGCCCCCTGCGCCTGATGAACGGGCTTTACCTGCAACTGCATGCCTATATGCTGCGCGTGGCGATCCCTTACGGCTCGCTCGACCCGGCCAAACTGCGCCAACTGGCCTATCTGGCCGAGCGGTGGGACAAGGGCTATGGCCATTTCACCACCCGCACCAATATCCAGTATAACTGGCCGAAACTGGGCGACGTGCCCGATATGCTCGATGCGCTCGCAAAGGTGGGGATGCACGCCATCCAGACCTCCGGCAACACCATCCGCAACGTGACCTCGGATCACTTTGCGGGTGCCGCCGCCGATGAGATCGAAGACCCGCGCCCGGTGGCCGAACTGATCCGGCAGTGGTCCACCGACCACCCCGAATTCCAGTTCCTGCCGCGAAAGTTCAAGATCGCCGTGATCGCCTCCGAGGCCGACCGCGCGGTGATGAAAAGCCACGATATCGGCCTGCGCATCATCGAGCGGGACGGCACGCGCGGCTATCAGGTCTGGGTCGGCGGCGGCATGGGCCGCACGCCCATGGTGGCCAAGCTCTTGCGCGATTTCCTGCCCGAGGCGGACCTTCTGCCCTATCTCGAGGCGGTGCTGGCGACCTATAACCGCCTCGGTCGGCGCGACAACAAATACAAGGCGCGCATCAAGATCACCGTGTTCGAGAACGGCCTCGACACCTTCCGCGACGCGGTCGAGGCGCTCTTTCCGCAGCGCCGCGCCGTGTTCTCGGGCGTGGATCAGAACCGGCTTGCCGATATCCGCGCGCGCTTTGTCACCCCCACATTGCCCGAGCGCGACGCGGCCGCCTATTACGCCGCGCGCGACACCGATCCCGTGTTCCGCGCGTGGGCCGATACCAACGCGACGCCGCATCGCCACGCCGATCATGGCATCGTCTCCATCAGCCTCAAGGCGCACGGGGCAACACCGGGCGACGCCTCCGCCGATCAGATGCGCCTTGTCGCCGATCTTGCCGAACGTTACGGCCACAACGACATCCGCGTGAGCCACGCACAGAACCTCGTGCTGCCGCATGTGGCGCTGGCGGACATTCCCGCCGTTCACGCGGCGCTGCGCGAGGCGGGACCCGTCACGGTCATGGATCTCGACGAGGCCAAGAGCGTGACCCGCGCCACGCTGGACACATCGACCACCATCATCGTCGCCACCCGGCAGG
>JBLRXE010000345.1:0-3195 GCA_047920895.1 Roseovarius sp. | reverse complement strand
GTCTTGCCCCCCGGTGCGGCGCAGAGATCGAGCACCGTCTCGCCGGGTTGGGGGGCCAGCACCTGCACCGGCAGGGCGGCGGCGGCGTCCTGCACCCACCACGCGCCTTCGGCATAGCCGGGCAGGGCCGAGACCTGCCCCGGATCGGTGCGCCGCAACGACCCGGTGGGCAGGAGCGTGGCGCCCAGCCGGTCGGCCCAGCCCTCGGGATCGGATTTCACGGTGATGTCGAGCGCCGCCCCGGCAAAATGCGCGCGTTCCATGGCGGTGACGGCGCCCTTGCCCCAGGCGTCAACCAGCGGGCCGCGCAGCCAGTCGGGCAGGCCGGGCAGGCGCAGGTCGTTCCAGCTGCGCGGCGCCTCTTCGGCCAGTTTGCGCAGCACGGCGTTGACCAGACCCTTGAGATTGGCGTGGCGCGCGCTCTGGCCCACGATCCCCACGGCGGCATTGACCACGCCATGCGACTCGCCGCCCTGCGCCAATTCAACGGTGGCCAGACGCAGCACGTTATGGACGGGCAGGGGCGGTGTCTTGCGCAGGTGGCGCGACAAGAGGCGGTCGGCGCGCTCCAGTCCGCGCAGCGTCTCGGAGGCCAGCCGTTGCGCGCGGGCGCGGTCAGCGGGGCTGAGCGGATCGAGCGCGCCGCCCGCGATGAGATCGGACAGGAGCTGCCCCTCGCCCAACACGCGGTCGAGCAGATGCGCCGCAGAGGAGCGGGCGGTGGGCTGAAGCTTTTTCATGGGCCATGTCCTTGGCGAGCGGTTGGCTGTGCGATATATCAGGGGGGTCTTGCCAAGGAAAGCCCGACCATGACCGATGATGACAGCTATCAACTCCGCGACATGCCCGCCGCCGCCAAACGTGCGTTGGCCGAGGCCGAGGCGCGGCGCAAGGCCGCCGAGGCCAAGGACCTGCCGCGCGAACTTGGTGGGCGGCGCGAAGGGCTGGAGCCGGTGCGCTATGGCGACTGGGAGAAGAAGGGCCTTGCCATCGACTTTTGAGGCAAGGGGCCTGCCGGGTTACTTGAGGCTCAAATCGGCGAATTGTCCGGCACCCTGATCCGAGATGAAGCGCAGGGTGTTGCCCTGCACACGCACCGCCTGACAGTTGGGGCCAAGGTCCATCTTGCCCCAATAGAGATCGCGGCAGAAATAGTCGCCATTCCAACGCCAAGCGCCGGTCACGTCGCGACCAAAGGCGCGGCCCTTGATCTGACCATCGGGGGTCACGTTGATCGTGATGCCAAAGCGGATGAGATCGCGCCCCTCGATCAATGCGACGAAGCGGTCGCGTTGCGTCACCGGCGCAAAGCCCTCTGCCATGGCAGGGGCGACGAGGCCGAAGAGCAGCAGAGCAGCAAGGATAACGCGCATTGAGGCACCAGACACAGTTTGTGATCTGGGATGGTTACGCGTGATCGGTTGGATCGGATCAGTTTTCGCCGAGGCCCAGAACGTCGATCATGTCATAGCTGCCCGGTTTGCGCCCCAGCCCCCAGAGCGCTGCCTTGAGCGCGCCGCGCGCGAAAATAGCGCGGTCGGTGGCGATGTGGCGCAGTACGATCCGCTCGCCTGCGGCGGCAAAAATCACGTCATGTTCGCCCACGATGTCGCCGCCGCGAATGGCTGAAAATCCAATATGCCCGCGCGTACGTTTGCCGGTGATGCCGTCACGGCTGCGGTCGCTGACACGCTCGATCGCCACACCGCGCCCCTCTGCCGCCGCCTCGCCCAGCATGAGCGCTGTGCCCGAGGGGGCATCGACCTTTTGATTGTGATGCGCCTCGACGATCTCGATGTCGAAATCCTCGTCCAGAGCGGCGGCCACGCGCTTGGTCAGTTGCGTGAGCAGGTTGACGCCAAGGCTCATGTTGCCGGCGCGCACAATGACCGCATGGCGCGCGGCGGCGTCGAGGTGTTTGAGGTCTGATGCCTCAAAGCCGGTGGTGCCGATCACATGCACGACCCGCGCCTGAGCGGCCAGTGTGGAGAATTCCAGCGTGGCGGCGGGCGCGGTAAAGTCGATCACCGCATGGGCGCGCGCGATCACGTCGAGCGGATCGTCGGTTACGGTCACACCCATCTCGGTCCCGCCCATGGCGCGGCCTACATCCTGTCCGATCCAGGCGTGACCGGGCCGCTCAAGCGCGCCGATCAGCCGCGCGCGCGGGCTCTCGGCCAAGGTGCGGATCAGCATCTGGCCCATGCGGCCCGAGGCCCCGGTGATCACGATGCCCGGCAGGTCGGTCATTGGCGGCACTCCTTTGGTTGCGGGCCTGCATAGCGTGGCGCGTTTGAGGCGGCAAGGGCGCGCGTGGGGAAGGGGTGGCGCAGGAGTATTTATGCCAAGAAGAAGCCGGGCGGATTTCTCTGCTTGGAAATGCCTGTCCAAGTGATTAGATGCGGGGCATGGCAAAGAACAAGTTTCATGATGGGCCCGGCCCTTCGCAGCGGCAGCTTCGCGTGGGCGAGGTGATCCGCCGGACGCTGTCCGAAATCCTGATGCGGGGCGATATTCACGACCCCGAGCTCAACCGCATTTCGGTGACGGTGGGCGAAGTGCGCACCTCGCCGGACCTCAAGATCGCGACCGCCTATGTGATGCCTCTGGGGGGCGAAGGCCAAGAGGATCTGATCGCGCTCTTGGCGCGCAACAAGCACGAGCTGCGGCGCATCATCGGCAAGAAGGTGGGGCTGAAATACGCACCTGACCTGCGGTTTCGGCTGGACGAGACCTTTGACCAGATCGACGAGACGCGACGCCTGTTTCAACAAGATGCGGTGCGGCGGGATGTGGAAGGCTAGGGCCGCGCTTGGCCTTGCGCTGATGCTTGGCCCCGGCGGGGTGCAGGCGGCAGAGTGTCGTTCCGAACGCTTTGACGGTCAGAGCTACACCGTCTGCACCGTGGACATGGCGCGCGACGATCTGCGGCTTTTCCTCAACAATGCCGAAACCGGCGCACCATTGGGCAGTTTCGGCGCGATTGAGAGTAAGCTAAAGCCCGAGGGCAAGACGCTGGTCTTTGCGATGAATGCGGGCATGTATCATGCGGATCGCAGTCCCGTGGGCCTCTATGTCGAGGCGGGCCGAGAGGTGCGGGGCCTTGTCACGCGCGATGGTCCCGGCAACTTTGGCCTCTTGCCGAACGGGGTCTTTTGCATCCATGAGGGCCGCGCCGATGTGATCGAGACCTTG
>JBLRXE010000344.1:0-3199 GCA_047920895.1 Roseovarius sp. | reverse complement strand
GGCCACGCGGCTGGCGGCCTGACTGACGTCGGGGGTGCGCAGGTCGTCGGCGTCGAGATCCTCGGGGCGCAGGGAGTGCGCCGCCTCGACCGGGTCGAGCCCCGTGAGCATGCGCCGCCCGGTTGCGCGATAGAGCAGGCCGGTGTCAAGATGGGCAAAGCCGAAATGCGCGGCAAGAGCGCGGCCGATGGTGCCTTTGCCCGCCGCTGCGGGACCGTCGATTGCAATGGTAAAGGCCATGGCCTGCCCTTTCGTGATCGGGCCCTCTGACTAACCGATCATCGCCTCGGCCTCAAGCGTTGCTTGACTGGAGGGCGGGGCCAAGGCATCACCCTTGTATGATGATTTACAAGATATTGCGCGGGCCGGAATGGGCCCAATTGCGGGCGGCGGGCAAAAGTGCCGGCGCGCCTGTGGATGTGGCGGATGGCTATGTGCATTTCTCGACCGCCGAACAGGCAGCCGAGACAGCGGCCAAGCATTTCGCCGGGGCTGAGGGCCTGATGCTGGTGGCGGTTGCGGTGGACCGACTGGGCACGGCGCTGAAGTGGGAGCCGTCGCGCGGCGGCGCGCTCTTTCCGCATCTCTACCGCGAGATGCGCCTGTCGGATGTGGCCTGGGCACAGCCCTTGCCGCTGATTGCGGGGCTGCATCAGTTTCCGGCAGGTCTCGAATGAGCAGGATGGAGCGTCTGGGCCTCGGCCTCTTGCACCGGGTCGATCCGGAGCGGGCGCATGGTCTGGCGCTGCGGGCGTTGCAACTGGGGCTGGTGCCCACGCCGGGGCCGCATACGGGGGCGCGGCTCAGGACCAATCTGGCGGGGCTGCGCCTGCCAAATCCGGTGGGGTTGGCGGCGGGCTTCGACAAGAACGCCGAGGCGCTGGGCCCACTGAGCCGGGCCGGATTCGGCTTTGTCGAGGTGGGCGCGGTGACGCCGCGCCCGCAGCCGGGCAATCCGCGCCCGCGCCTGTTCCGGCTGAGCGAGGATCGGGCGGTGATCAACCGGTTCGGGTTCAACAACCTCGGGATGGAGGCGGCGGCGGCGCGGTTGGCGGCACGGCCAAGGGATGCCGTCATTGGCCTCAACCTTGGCGCCAACAAGGACAGCGCCGACCGGGCCGAGGATTTCGCCCGCGTTCTGGCGCACTGCGGCGCGCATCTGGATTTCGCCACGGTCAATGTCAGCAGCCCCAACACCGAAAAGCTGCGCGAGTTGCAGGGGGCAGAGGCGCTGATGGGCCTCTTGAAAGGGGTTATGGAGGCGCGCGATTGGTTGCCACAGCCGATCCCCGTCTTTCTCAAGATCGCGCCGGATCTGAGCGACGTGGAATTGAGCGCGATCGTCGATGTGGCGCGGGCCTCGGGCCTGTCGGGCATTATCGCCACCAACACCACGCTGGGTCGCGAGGGGCTGGTGAGTGCGGCTAGGGGCGAGGCGGGCGGGCTGTCGGGGCAGCCTTTGTTCGAGAAATCAACGCGGGTATTGGCGCGGCTGTCGCACTTGACGGCGGGTGAGATGCCGTTGATTGGCGTGGGGGGCATCGCCAGTGCAGAGCAGGCTTATGCCAAGATCCTCGCCGGGGCGACGGCGGTGCAGCTTTATTCGGCGCTGGTTTATCAGGGGATGTCTTTGGTCAACGAGATCGCGCGGGGGCTGGAGCTGCTCTTGGCGCGGGATGGGTTTGGCAGCGTGGCCGAGGCGGTGGGCACGGGGCGCGACGCATGGCTGTGATCACCTATTGGCACAATCCGCGCTGTTCCAAATCGCGCGCCGGTTTGGCGCTGTTGCAGGAGCATGGGGCCGAAGTGCTGGTGCGGCGCTATCTGGAGGATGCGCCGAGTCTGGCGGAGGTGCGGGCGGTGCTGGCGCTGTTGGGCTCTGCGCCGATTGAAATGATGCGCCCCTGCGAGCCGCAGTTCAAGGCGCTGGGCCTGAGCCGGGAGAGTGCGGCGGAGGATTTGCTGGCGGCGATGGCGGCGCATCCGATCCTGATCGAGCGGCCGATTGCGATTGGCGCGGATCGCGCGGTGATCGGGCGGCCACCAGAGGCGTTGCTGGGGGTTTTGTGAGTATTTGCGCCGCGCGGTCGCTAGGCCGCGGGACGGCCCAGCGATCCGCGCGGCACCTTCGGTGCTATTCGCGCGGGGGATTGAGGCGAGCGCGCCGCTCCCTCAACAGTTCGGGATATTGACCGCAAGACCGCCCAAGGAGGTTTCCTTGTATTTCTCGCTCATGTCGAGGCCGGTTTGGCGCATGGTCTCGATGCAGGCGTCGAGCGGCACGAGATGGGTGCCATCGCCACGCAATGCCAGAGAGGCGGCGGAGACCGCCTTGATCGCGCCCAAGCCATTGCGCTCGATACACGGCACCTGCACGAGGCCGCGCACCGGGTCGCAGGTCATGCCCAAATGATGCTCAAGCGCAATCTCGGCGGCGTTTTCGATCTGGGCGGGTGTGCCGCCCAAAACTGCCGCAAGACCCGCCGCGCCCATGGCGGCAGCAGAGCCCACCTCGGCCTGACAGCCCGCCTCTGCCCCGGAAATCGAGGCGTTGTATTTCACCAGACCGCCGATGGCGGCGGCGGTGAGCAGGAATTCCTCGATCTGGTTTTCATGGGCGCCGGGCACATGTTCGAGCCAGTATTTGATCACCGCCGGCACCACGCCCGCCGCGCCATTTGTGGGGGCGGTGACGACCTGCCCACCGGCGGCGTTTTCCTCGTTCACCGCCATGGCATAGGCGCTCATCCAGTCGTTGATCTTGTGCGGGGCGGTGAGGTTGGTGCCGCGTTCGGCCACAAGCGCATCGCGGATGCCCTTGGCGCGGCGTTTGACCTTGAGGCCGCCGGGCAGGATGCCTTCGGTCGAGAGGCCGCGTTCGATGCAGTCGTTCATCACCTGCCAGATGCGCGCCACGCCAGAGCGCAGGTTTTCCGGGCCGCCGCGTGCGATTTCATTCGCGCGTTTCATCTGGGCGATGCTCTTGCCCGAGCGTTCGGCCATTTCCAGCATCTCGGCGGCGGATTTGAACGGGTAGGGGATGGGCGTGCCTTCGTCGGTGGCCTTGCCCGCAGCCAATTCCGCATCGGTCAGCACAAAGCCGCCGCCGATGGAATAATAGGTTTCCTGCAGGATCACATCGCCTTGGGCGTCGGTGGCCATCAGGATCATGCCATTGGCATGGCCGGGCAGGTTGGGG
>JBLRXE010000343.1:0-3200 GCA_047920895.1 Roseovarius sp. | reverse complement strand
CGTGGCCCCGGCCCGCGCGGAGGATAGACTATCGGCATGGGCGCGCGCCGCCAGCGGCACCCGACGGCGCAAGAGCAGGGCCAAGGGGATCACCCCCGCCACGGTCACGACCGCCAGCACCATATAGACCGCCCGCCACCCCTGCTCGGACAATATCCCCGCAAGGATCACCGGCCAGATTGCCCCCGAGAGGTAATTGCCACTCGCGGTGATCGCCACAGCAATCCCCCGCCGCTTGAGAAACCAGAGCGAGACATCGGCGATGAGCGGCCCGAAACTCGCGGCGGTGCCAAAGCCAATCAGAAATTGCAGGGCGGACAGCAGGATCACCGTCGGGCTGATCGCAGCCAGCGCCGTGGCGCAGGAAATCAGCAGCGCCGACCCGATCAACGCCGTGGTGACGCCGAACCGGTCCACCACCCGGCCAATCACGAGATTGCCAAGCGCAAAGCCCACCATCGTCAGGGTATAGGGCATCGAGGCCGCCGCGCGGTCCACGCCGAACTCGGCCTGCATGGCGGGCATCACGACGATGATCGACCACATGCCCACATTGCCGATCGTGGCAATAGCCAGCGACACGGCAAGGCGCGTCCAGGCGTAACGGCTGTCAAGAAGGGCGGCATCGGCATTCATGGCGCGACGATAGGACGGCGCGCTGCGACTCACCAGATGGAAAACGCGGGGCGTGCTACCGGCTTCGACGCGGCGGCATTTTGCAGCAATCCGCATCCCGCGCTTGGCCCCGGACGCGCGACACGATAACAGTAGCCGCAAAAAGGAGGGCACCGCCCATGTCGATCGCCAAGACCCAAACTGAGGCCCAGACTGCGGCCCAGACCGAGACCCCGACCGAGATTGCCCGCGACGTGATCCGGATCGAGGCCGAGGCCCTCAGCGCCCTGCACGCGGCCCTGCCCGCCGATTTTGACGCGGTTGTGGTCCGACTGCTCGAGATCAAAGGCCGGGTCATCGTCTCGGGCATGGGCAAATCGGGCCATATCGCAGCCAAGATCGCGGCCACCATGGCCAGCACCGGCACGCCCGCGCAATATGTCCATCCCGGCGAGGCGAGCCATGGCGATCTGGGCATGATCACCCGACAAGATGCGCTGATCCTGATCTCCAACTCCGGCGAGACGCGCGAACTGGCCGATATCATCGCCCATAGCCGCCGCTTTGCCATCCCGCTCATTGCCATCACTAAAAAACCTGACAGCACCCTTGGGCAACAGGCCGATTTCCTGCTGACCCTGCCCAATGCGCCCGAGGCCTGCGCCATCGGCATGGCCCCGACCACCAGCACCACCTGCACGCTGGCCTTGGGCGATGCGCTCGCCGTGGCGATGATGCGTCTGCGCGGATTTGAGCGCGAGAATTTTCTGGCCTTTCACCCCGGCGGCACACTTGGCGCGCAGCTTTTGCGCGTGTCCTCGGTCATGCACAGAGGCGCGGCCCTGCCGATCGTCAGCCAAGAGACCCCGATGGGGGAAACCCTGATCGAGATGACCGCCAAGGGCTTTGGCGTGGCGGCGGTGGTCGAGGAGGGTCGCCTCTTGGCGGTGATCACCGATGGCGACCTGCGCCGCAACCTGTCGGACCTGATGGCGCGCACCGCCGGAGAGGTGGCCACCCGCAATCCCCGCAGCATCCTGCCCGAGGCGCTCTTGTCCGAGGCATTGGGCGTGATGAACACCCACAAGATCAGCGCGCTCTTTGCCGTGGACGAGACCGGGCAATTACGCGGCCTCGTGCATATCCATGACATCCTGCGCGCCGGGGTCGCGTGATCCCGGGTCAGGCGCTCAGAAAGCTCGCATAGGGAATATAGCGCACCGGATCACCCGGCTGAATGGTCACGGCCCCATCCGGCAGTTCCACCAGCCCTTCGGCCCAGCTCAGGCCACTGATCCGGCCTGACCCTTCCGAGGCGAAAACATCGACCCGACCCTCACGCAGACGCGCGCGCAGATACTCGCGGCGGCCGGGTTTCTTGCGCTTCTCAAACGCGGCGGGCACGTCAAATCCCTGCGGCACGGACCACCCCGCCCCGGACAAGAGCCGCAGCGCAGGCCGCGCAAAGATCAACGCGCAAACAAGCGCCGCCACCGGATTGCCCGGCAGGCCAAAGACCGGCACGCCGCGCCAGAGACCAAGCGCCAGCGGGCGCCCCGGTTTGAGCGCAATGCGCCACTGCGCCATCGCCCCCGCCTCATTCAGCAGCGCCGAGACGTGATCCTCATCCCCCGCCGAAGCCCCGCCAGAGGTGAGGATCGCATCGGCATTTTCGGCGGCGCGGTCAAACGCGGCGCGCAGTGCCGCGCGATCATCGCCAATCCGCCCCAGATCAAGCGGCGCATAGCCCATCTGCTCTAGAAGGCCCAAGAGCATCGGACGATTGGCATCATAGATCTGCCCCTCGCGGGCGGGCGCGCCCGGCTCGACCAACTCATCCCCTGTGGAAATCACCGCAACACGCAACTGGTCATGGATGGGCAGGTCCGAGAGCCCCACAGCGGCGCAGAGCGCCAGATCGGCGGGGGTGATCACCCGGCCCGGCGCGAGCACCGGCGCGCCCGTCGCCACATCCTCGCCCGCGCGGCGGGTATTGGCACCGGGTTTGAGGCCCGCACGAAACGCAATGCGCCCCTCCCCTAGGGTCACATCCTCTTGCAGGATCACGGTATCAACGCCCGCAGGCAGCGCCGCCCCCGTCAGCACGCGCACCGCGTGACCGGGGGGCACGGTGCCGGGATAGGGCACGCCTGCAGCGGCGCGCCCTTCAACGATCGGCAGCACCTGATCGCCGGTCGTCAGACTGGCATGGGCAAAGCCATAGCCATCGACGGCCGTATTCGCCTCGGGCGGGTTGGCGCGGGGGGCGGTGATGGGGGCTGCCAACACGCGGCCCAACGCCTGTGCCAAGGGCGCGCGGGTCTGCCCCACCACGGGGCGCAGCCGCTCGCGCAACATGGCCAGCGCATCATCAACCGGCGTCCAGTCTACGCCCGCAGGCAGCGCAAAGCAATCGTTGCGCAGCGGCGGCGGTTTCAGGGCGTCCTCGCAGGCGGCGATCAACTCTGCCTCATGTCCCAGCCCCAGAATCCAGCCTTCTTCGGGCGCATCCACCGCCAGCATCTCGGCCAGCCGATCCGCGGACACGCGGGCCAATGCGCGCGCCATCAAGCGCACCTGATGCG
>JBLRXE010000342.1:0-3230 GCA_047920895.1 Roseovarius sp. | reverse complement strand
AGCCGCCGATTGGGTGGTTTTGATTCACCTGGAGATTACGCCGCCATCAAATTTCCACCAACTTCGCGACACCACCCGTATGCCGCGCCGCAAGGTCAAGCGGGGCGGTGGACAATACTGTTATGTCAGGCGATAGAGCGCCGACATAACCGGAGAGCCAAGCCATGCGCCTGATGATCCACCTATTCCGCGACTATCCATTGGCCAGTTTTCTCATGGTTCTGGCGCTGCTCCTGTCAGGGTTGGCCGAAGGGCTGGGCCTCTCAGCGATGCTGCCGATGTTCAAGATCGCACTTTCTTCGGGCGAGGGTGCGGTAAATGCCAAACCGCCGGGCGAACTGGAACAGATTGTACTCGATGTTCTTTCATGGCTTGGTATCCCCGCAACGCTTGGTGCGCTATTGGTGCTGATAGTCGCCATGGCCACGGTAAAGGCAATCCTGCTGCTCGTTGCGCAACGGCAAGTCGGTTACACAGCAGCTCGGGTAGCGACCGATCTGCGGCTTGAGGTGTTGCGCACCATGATGCGCAGCCGCTGGAGCTTTTTCCTGCATCAACCCGCGGGCAGGCTTACAAATGCGCTGGCCACTGAAGCGCAGCGTGCCTCAGAAGCCTACCTCAATGGCACGACAGCGCTCACCTTCTTCATTCAGGCGATCGTATATGGCTCGGTGGCGCTTGCCGTATCGTGGCGTGCGACGCTGCTTAGTCTTGTGGCGGGCGCAGTGGTGATTGGATTGTCGCATTTCTTGGTGCGGGTGATGCGACAGGCAGGCCACCGGCAAACCGAGTTGATGTCCTCGTTGATGGCGCATCTCACTGATACGCTGCAATCCGTCAAACCGCTCAAGGCGATGGCGCGCGAGAGCCAGACCGATGAGATGCTGCGCAGCGAAACCAACCGCCTCAACAGGGCGCTGCGCAAGCAGGTGCTGGCGGGCGCCGCGCTTGACGCAGGCCAAGACTTGATGTTCGTGGCGCTCATCGCCTTCGGCGTCTATGTGGCGATAGGCGTCCTTTCGATGGAATTCGCCACGGTGCTGATCCTCGCGGTGACGCTGGGACGAACATTCGCCTTTCTCGGCAAGGTGCAGAAACAATATCAAAAACTAGCCCAATCCGAGAGCGCATATTGGTCATTGAAGGAAACGAGTGGGCGCGCCTCGGCTGAAGAGGAGCATCTAGGCGGCTGTTTCACCCCGACGCTGGCGCGGGACATCACGCTCAACGATGTGCGGTTCGCTTATGAGGGACATGCGGTTCTTGACGGGCTTGACCTCGTGATTCCGGCGCATCGCATTACCACGGTTATCGGGCCGTCCGGATCGGGCAAGACTACAGTCATCGACCTAGTGATCGGCCTTCTGCGTCCCGAAAGCGGCGAGATACGCATCGATGGGGTGCCGTTCGAGACGGTCGATCTGCGCGCCTGGCGGCGCATGGTGGGCTATGTGCCGCAGGAGTCAGTGCTGCTGCACGATACGGTGCTGCACAATGTGACATTGGGTGATCCGGCCATTCCGGAGGCGCAGGCGATAGCTGCTCTACAAAAGGCCGGGGCCTGGGACTTTGTGCAAACCCTGCCCGAGGGGCTGGCGACCATGGTAGGCGAGCGCGGTGGCAGGCTCTCGGGTGGACAACGACAACGGATCGCCATAGCTCGCGCCCTGATCAACACGCCGCAGCTCTTGATCCTCGACGAGGCAACGAGCGCGCTCGACCCCGAGAGCGAGGCTGAGATCATCGCAACGTTGCAAGCACTCAAGTCCGATGTGACGATCCTCACCATCACCCATGACAGCGCGCTGGCACAGGCGGCTGACGTGGTCCACCGGCTCGAGGTGAGCGGGCAGCTCAGGAGGGCGGGATGATGGGACCTGTACTGCCGCTTTGATGCCTGCGCTTCGTCAGACTTGATTATATATGTCGGTTTTCGCCCTTAGAACAGACTCGTGCCAGATCTTGCTGGTGCAGAGCCATTCGCCCGGCCGCGCGCGGATCCAACCCTCGAAGCGCTCATGGATCTGGCGCGTTAGGTCGAGAGCCTGCGCGTTCATATCGGCATCGGGGTTGCGCGGTGTAAGGGGCGCGTGAAAGCGCACGGTAAAGCGCGCACCGGGGTGGCGCTCGACCTGAACCGGCACAAGCGGCGCACCAAAACGCAGCGCAAGGCCGGCAGGCAGGGTCGAACTGTCCTTATCCGCGCCGAAGAATGAGATTGGCTTGCCGCCATCGACGCGGCGATCGATGATCATAGCCGGGGCTTCGCCCTTCTTGAGCGCTTCGAGAAACACCCGCAGCCCCGCGTCGCGCGACACGGTCTCGCAGCCGAGCTTGGCTCGGTATCGCAACATGATCCTGTCAAGCCACGGATTGGCTAGCGGAGCGTAAAGCGCATAAGACCGGATGCCCATATGCGACATTGCGGCGCAGGGCACCTCCCAGTTGGCCAAATGCGCGGCGACAAAGACCACAGGCGTGCCGGGGCGGCAATAGGCGGGGTCGGGTTCGACCGTCTCGATGCGCAGAAGACCTCGGGCTGGGTCAGTGAACTTGGCCAGATGCGGGTATTCGGCAAAAACCGCGCCGGCATTGCCCCAGACCTCTTCGGCCAGCCTCTCGATCGCCTTGGGCGAGGCGCCGGGCAGTGCCAGCGCCAGGTTGGCGCGCACATGGCGGGTGCGATTGCTGAAGACGCGCCCTAGGAAACGTCCAAACCGTGCGCCTGTGGCCGAGGCCAAGGGTAGCGGCAGTATCCGGAAAAAAGCGCTGATCGTACCGATCAACGCCAGATCGACGAACCAGAGCACATTCGCAGCGGCCCGGCTCTCGAACGCCTTGTGGCGAAAATGGCTTCCGAGGATGAACTTGGACAACGTGGCCCCCTGAGAGATAAGCGCTTCGCTTGCGGTTAATCGTCGGTTACTCTTTGATCCGCAAGCGTGTTGTCGCAAGGATCTGCCTTGTGGGCTCACGGGACTGTAACAATCTTACCGGTTTCGCCCACTGCGGTGTCCTGGCAATCTATGTGATGTTGCATCAGGCACAATTGATTGACGGATGACTGCCGGGTTGATGGGACACAACCCCAGATGTGACGGTTTACCGTGTTCGCGCCGAGCGCGCGGGGATAGGTCCTTGGGATTTTAGCACTGTTAATTGCCACTGAGAATTGACCCGGCATTTTCACCGAGATCTGACCCACCCAGTTGTTATGTTCTGCGTTTTAT
>JBLRXE010000341.1:0-3242 GCA_047920895.1 Roseovarius sp. | reverse complement strand
GATGCGGTTGGTTTTCACGTCAACCAAATCCGCCGTTATGAGGCAGGCCAGGCGCAGCCCACACTGGATGCCCTGATCAAACTGGCCAAAGCGCTGCATGTCAGCCTAGATTCATTGGTGTTTGGCGAGAATGCCCGCGGCCCAGACGATGATTTCCGCTTACGCTTTGAAGCCTTAAAGGATTTCACGCCTTCCGAAAAGAGCGTTGCCGGCGAACTGTTGGACAGCCTTATCCTGAAACATACCGCCAACCGGCTGTCTCTGGCGTCACAACGTCAGAACAGCTAACAAGCGAGAAAAACTATGCAACTCCATACCGCCAAACAAGATGCCCTGGAAGCCATTCAACGCCTACCCGACAATGTGGACATGGAAGAAATCATGTATCGCCTGTATGTCCTGGAGAAGGTGCGCAAGGGGCGCGAAGACGTGGCCAATGGCCGTGTCATCAGCGCGGAAGCGCTGCGGCAAGAAATCCAATCATGGTAACTTGGTCATTCGACGCCAGGCAGAACCTAAAAGAAATTCACGACCACATTGCGCGGGATTCCAAGGTTTATGCGCAACGGGTGGTGGATGAGATGGTCGCCCGGTCGATGCAATTGGATGACATGCCCCGCCGTTACCGCATGATGCCCGAACTGGGGGATGACGCCGTGCGGGAATTTTCTATCTATTCCTACCGGGTTATTTTTGAAATCATGGCGGATCACATCGCCGTTCTGGCCGTCGTGCATAAGCGCCGGGATATTGCCTCCGATGACATAAAGCGCACCTAATGCTCTGCCCCCTTGATTCGCGCCTTGATTCAGCGGATGCCCTACAGCAGATCATGGCGGCACATTAACGAAAAAAGCCCCGACTAATTAGGTCGGGGCTTTTTTGTTATCAGCGTTTTTCGACCAAGACGGGCTAGACGATGAACGAAGCCCGAACTTTTCTGGCTAGCACTCGAACCCTAAGGATATTTTCAGTCTAGAAAGATGCTCAAGCAACCTCCAATTGAATACATCGACAAACCTTCCATCTCCTTCGTTGTATACAACAATAGATAAATTTCCACCAGTATTAGCAAGATCAACCCAATAGTTATGGTGCTTATCAGCTTTTTCCAAAAATTTTTCTAACTTCTCTGACACGCTATGGCCTTCTATGCCATCTAAGTCCACACAACAATAAGAGCTATCATGTTTGCCATCGAGTTTTTTTCCTTTAGGAGTTTGCCTTTGATCTCCACTTCGCCATATACGAAACGGTTTCATCTCTAGTTTTTCTGCGGCAATCTTGAGGTTTTCCTCTGGATGCGTGATGCGGAATGAAATTTTAAAGCCAAGATCACTCATATCTGTTCCCGCCAAATTATTCACAGCGCCCTGTAGGCCGTTTTGTATAATCATCTGCTGGACCGTGGTTTGTTGCACTTCCATCCGGATTGCTAGTTATGACATCACCATTAGGAGCGATACCCGTCCAATCGTTGGGTCCCGCACCTACCCCTCTTTTGATGTCATGAACATCAGGTCTGCTTAACCCAGACTGATCAATGGGCTTAGTACCTGTCGGAGCATTAATCGGCCTTGACTGATTCCCTGGCTTTGCAAACATATTAGAAACAAAGTCACCGACAACGCCACCAATCGCCGCACCGTTAATAATGCCTTGCCCAACGCCAGCGACACCACCACCGACCGTACCAACACCAGGAGCAAACAATGTGCCACCGCCTGCACCGGCTAAGCCGCCAATAACGCCTCCGATAGCACCACCGATCACGGCACCTGCCGCTGCCCCACCAGGAGTTAATCCAAACGGATCAATATATGTTATCGGGTTTTGATAAGCGTAACTGTAAGTGTTGATGCCACCGCGCAACCCGATCGGATCCGATTGCAGATATGGTCGGTCTACGTGCCTTCGTAGCTACAATCGGCCACAACCCCATCACCATCAACCACTTAACCAGCGCTCAACCCGCCGTGAACCCTAATCTAGCAGGTTACAGGCCCCGACGCGAGTTTGGCGTTAAATCGCGGACGCCGTCCGGCGACGCCTTAAGCGGCGCGGGATGCGTTGGCAATGCTCGATCCGGTCCCGCGTAGGCGTCGGCGGGCGGTGTCGATCCTTTGGGGTTTGGCCGTGAGAGTCTGGCCGGCGGGTGCCGGTAACCGGCGAGGATTGCGGCGGTGGGGATTTTTGCGTTTAGCCGCCGATTGAGGGGCGCGGCTGTGCCCCGGCCGCCAAGGGCGGCCAAGGCAGCGGGCTATTCCGCTTCAGGCTTGCCGTAGTGTGGCCGGTAGGTGTAATGCTCGTCGCAATCGGCCACCAGGCCCATCATGTTCAGCAGTTCCCGTTCCCAGGCCCCTGGACGGCGCGAGCCATCGGCCACACTGGCCAGCACATAGCCCACCAGGCGTTCCACGCTGGGCATGGGGTTGGCGGCACCGTGGGCTTGGTGCAGTTCGACCAGGTATTCCAGTTCCTTCAGGACTTCAGGGTTGATTTCGATTTGCATGGTGATTTCCTTGGGGTGATACAGGCTCGACGTGAGCGCTGTTTGCGCCTTCCTCCCAGCATCGAGCGCAAGGCTGTCAAGGGCGCGTAAGCGGCGAAGCGAACCCTTGACAGCCTGAGCACGGTGCTACACTGACCGGCAAACAGCGGACACGGGTTCTCTTCGTTGGCACGATCCAGAGCCCGCGCAATCGCGGCACGCGTTGTTGCCCCCTTGGGGGCAATGGGGGTAAACAAGCTTTTCAAGCGCGGCTTTGCCGCCACCCCTTCAAGCCCCCTTGGCCAAGGGGGTTGGGGGATTGATAAACCAACAAGCCATGCGACCAGCCCGTCCTGCCCGCCTTAAAGACCTGACGCGGGCACGCCCCTGCAACGCAGTGACCCCGCCGGCCCCCGCACAGGGCGTTGCCCGTGCGGGGCGGGCAGAGTTTTTAGGGCGGGGAATGGCGGTGCGGCTTTTTGCGCCGCCATGGGGGAGGCATGGCTTGGGAAGCAGCCGCTAAGCCTGGCATGGCGCTTGCAACGATGCCGCAACCGGTACGCCCTGGATGCCGCCACGGTAATGAACCGAACAGGCGTTATTGCAAGCGCCATGACAGGCTTTGCAGCCACCTTATTTGCCTGGAACGAACGGTTTGTCCCTCCCCTTCACCTCGATTTTTCAACAGCGTGCGGACCCAAGAGCCTCGCCGGTGCACGGAACCTTTCAGCGGCACGGTGCGAGCGTGGCG
>JBLRXE010000340.1:0-3246 GCA_047920895.1 Roseovarius sp. | reverse complement strand
GCCGGCCAGAATGCCGGTCAGCAGGAACATGATCAGCAGCGGCTGCTTGAGCTTCTGCCCGATCGCGCCGAGCACCAGGGCCAGGCCCAGAATCAGGGCGATTTCGTAGAAGGTATTCTCCGGAACAGCAGGCATGCGTGATTAATCCCCGTGTATTCCTCGTCAATGACACTTCGAGAGCGCACAGTATGGCACATTTAATGGGGCGTTTTTTTGGGGGTGGCTGCGACATCCCCCTGTATCCCCCTTCGAGGGACTGTCGATGAATAGGCTCAATTTCAATCTTTCGATTTGGGCCGGCGGTTCTCTCCGGCCGGGCTTGGGTGCGCGAGGGGTGCTGGCATGGCCGGCGAGCGGGAGGTTGTCGGGGATCCGGGTGCAGTCAAGCCGTTTGGGGCAAGTTTGCCGTCTTGGACTCTTTGTTTTGGAGCAGTTGAAGCAGAAGTTTCAGGTTGTAGGCACAGCACACCCAGTTCCATTCGGCGCGCACTTTGTCCAATCCTCGATGGAAGAATTGGCGGATGCCGAAGTGGTATTTGATGCGGGCAAACACGACTTCCACCAAGGGCGCGCGGGTCTTGTACCGCTCGATTTCTTCTTCGGACGCCATGCGGCGCCCGACCGCTTCGCGCAGGGGCTGGTATGGATCCCGGCTGATGGTGCGCCGGGTTGTCTTGGCGGTCAAGCATTGCTTGGCCAAGGGGCAGCCGGCGCAGTGATGGCAGGTGTAGACCGTCGTGCGCGCGCCGCCGCGGCGGCGACCTTTGGATTCGGGCAGCAGCGCGTGGCCCATGGGGCAGCGGTATTCGTCGCGTTCGTTGTCGTGGATAAAGGCGCTCGGACGCAGTTTGCCGCCTTTTCCGCTGGTCTTGGGCAACTGGTCCCACTGCGATTGCGGAACCGGTTGCGAAGGGTCTTCGCGGTTGGCGGGGTTGCTTGCACGGAAGTCCGTGGCGGTCGGCATGCAGGCTTCGATGCCTTGTTCGGCCAGGTGATGCAACACCTCGCCGCCGGAAAAACCGCCATCCGCCATGACACGCTTGGGCGTGCCGCCAAGCGCCTTGGCATCGGCGACCGCGGGCGGGACGGCGTCGCTTTCGCTTGCGCCTTCGGGCACGCCGCAGGACACGATGGCGCCGCTGGCCGCGTCCACCGCGGCGGTGGGCGTGTAGTTCGGCGCGTAGCCGCCTTCCTTGTTGGGGACGATGGAGGCGTCGGGGTCGGTGACCGGAACGCGTACCGGCGGGGCCTTGGCGCCCATCTTCTTGCGCCGCTTCCCGTCGCGTTCCCGCGCGGCAACGGCGGCCTTTTGATACTGGCCGAGCTGCGCGCGCAGCCGCGCCACCTCCTCCTCGAGGGAGGCCACCTGCGCGGCCTGTTCCGTGTCCGCATCGTCTTGCGCCTCGAGCCTGCGCAAGCGCTCGTCCAGCAGCCCCGTGCAGCGTGCAATCATCTTCTCGAGGCCCTCGGCCGTGCGCGCGCCGTGGCGGTCGCTGCACGCGCGGATGCGCGTGCCATCGACCACCAAGGTCTCCAACGCATCGGCGTACTGCGCGCAGATGCGCTCGGCAAGGCGGTGGTTGAGCCCTTGAAGCAAGTCCTTGAACTTCCCGCGGAACAGGGCGAAGGTCGCGTGGTCAATCGTGCGCTCCTCGAGAAACCAACGGAAGTCCACCCGTTCCCGCGTGGCTTCCTCCAGTTCCCGCGAGCTGCGAATCTTGCGCATCAGGCCGTACATGATGCAGCCCGCCATCAGCCTCGGGTGCACCGGCGGCTGCCCGCGCCGGTCGGGTTTGAAGCGGGCGAGCCACTCCGACCAATCCAGTTCCGCCAAGACCGCATCCAACATGCGGATCGGATGCGTGGCCGGCACCGAATCGTCCAAGGCCGCGCCGACGGTCATTTGCTGGCGCGGCGTAACCGGTTTGGCCCAACGCCTTTCCATCATCGCAACAGTCCCTCCTCAAATTGGCATAAATCACATGTTTATAATATCAAATCTGGTTCCCAAGAGCAAGCAATACTTCGACAGTCCCTGGAAAAGGGGGACCGAGGGGGATTTTAGAAGGGTTGGTCACGATTTTCGCCAGCGAAGGTGCCCGGTGACTTTTTGGAAGGCGCCCGGCGGGAGAGGGAGTCCGGAAGTCCCCCTTCGACCTGTCCCCCGCAGCCTTGGCGAAGGTGGAAAAGGGGGGATTCAAGGGGGTGTCCGCCTTGTTTGCCGCCAAAGCCCCTTGCCAACTAACCCATTTCGTGATAGGCTTTTGCGTGGACGAGGCGTCTGTTTGGGAAATTTTTCCGGATTTGGGCTAAAGCCGGGCTCAAGTTATGCCGATACTACCGGTAGGACGAATACCGGCCGCGCGGCGAGATCGTGCGCGTGGCCGATATACCCCCTGATGCCGCGCCCTATGATGTCTTCGTGGCCACGACCCGTGCTCCGGAACCCGGCCTCGCGCGGTTCTCGACGCGCCGTGGCACCGAAACTTCCTTTGCGCGCCTGACCGTCAGTGTGCCGCCTGCCCACGAGACCGGACAGATCGAGTGGCCGCGTGGCCGCAAGCCGGACCCGGCGCGCCATTTCGTGACCACCGCCGAAGAGCGCTTTTCATCGGCCCCGGCCATGGTCTCGGCCCTCAATGCGCGCCTCGACAGCCTTCCGCCCGAAGAGCGCGAGCTTGTCATCTTCGTGCACGGTTTCAACGTCAACTATGCCGAAGGCCTCTACCGCCTCGTGCAGATGAACCACGACCTCTCGATTCCGGGGGTCGCGCTGGCCTTTTCATGGTCGTCCATCGCCCATCCGCTCGGCTATGTGCACGACCGCGACAGCGTGATGATCGATCGCGACGCACTCGCCGAGTTGCTGCGTCGTGCTGCCGCCACGCGCGTGCGGCGTGTGGTCGTGGTTGCTCACTCGATGGGCAGCTTCCTTACGATGGAGGCCCTGCGCGAACTGGGCATGCGCGGCGATACTGCGACGCTGGGACGCCTTGGTGGAGTCATTCTCCTCTCTCCCGACATAAATATCGAGGTCTTTCGCGCCCAGTCCACCCGCATTCAGCCCTTCCCGGACCCATTCATCGTGTTCTCGTCACGCCGCGACCGCGCCTTGTATCTGTCGGCGCGCCTCGCCGGGGAGCGCGCCCGCCTCGGCTCCATCGACGATGTGAGCTCTCTGCACGATCTCGGCGTGACCGTTGTCGACACAACGAACTATGCCGACCGGCTGTCCAACAACCATTC
>JBLRXE010000339.1:0-3252 GCA_047920895.1 Roseovarius sp. | reverse complement strand
CTATCACGCCAAGGAGGACGATTTCCTTTCGCGTGTGGCCGAAATCTTTGCGCTGTCACCCTCGTCCTTTCGCATGCTGCGGACACGGTTCGTGCCGGATGCCGCGCCCGATCCCTGGTCCGTGCTGGGCGTGACCCCGGACATGCCGATGGAAGATGTGCGCAAGGCCTGGCGCGACCTCGTGCGCGAGACCCACCCGGACCGCATGCAGGCGCGCGGGGTGCCGCCAGAGGCGATACGCCTTGCAGAGCGGCGGCTGGTGGACATCAATCGCGCCTGGGAAGAGATCAGCGAGGCCCGCGCCGATGCGGATCGCCACCTATAATGTCGAGTGGTTCAACGCGCTCTTTGACGATCAGGGCCGTCCGCATGACGACACCACATGGTCGGCGCGCTACAATGTGACACGCGCCGACCAGCTTGCGGCGATTGGAATGGTGTTCACCGCGCTTGATGCCGACGCGGTGTTGGTGGTCGAAGCGCCGGATGAAAACGGGCGGCGCAGCACGGTCAAGGCGTTGGAAAATTTTGCCGCGCTCATGCAGCTTCGGGCGCGGCGGGCGCTGATCGGCTTTGCCAATGACACACAACAGGAGCTGGCGCTGCTCTATGATCCGGACGTTCTGAGCGCGCGGCATGATCCGCAGGGGGCTGTGAGCGGAGGCGGCGAAGGTCCGCCGCGCTTTGACGGCGTGTTCCGGATCGACCTTGACATCGACGACCGCGCGGACAGGGTCGAATTCTCCAAACCGCCGCTTGAGGTGGAATTGACCACGACGTCGGGCCGGGTGCTGCGGCTGATCGGGGCGCATCTCAAATCCAAGGCGCTTCACGGTGTCTTGGGCCGCGACGAGGCGATCCGCATCGGCATCACCAACCGGCGCAAACAATTGGCGCAGGCGGTCTGGTTGCGCCAACGGATCGAGGTGCATCTGGCGGCGGCAGAGCCTCTGATCGTGCTGGGGGATCTCAATGACGGTCCGGGGCTGGACGAATACGAGCATCTCTTTGGGCGTTCTTCGGTCGAGATCATCATGGGCGAGGGACAAGAGGCGGCACGGACGCTCTATGATCCGCATGCGCATGGTGCGCTGTTGCGGCGGTTCGGGACGGTCCACACCTCGGCGCGTTTTTACCTGCGCGACCAGAGGCGGTATATACAGGCGCTGCTGGATTATATCCTGATTTCGCCCGAGCTGATGGCGCGCCGCCCGGTTTGGCGAATCTGGCATCCGTTCGACGATCCAACCTGTTGGGATAATCGTGAGTTGCGTGAGGCGCTGCTTGCGGCTTCGGATCATTTTCCGGTCAGTCTGGATATTGAACTGTGATCTTAAAATCGTCATCCAGAACGATTATATGATCCGCATGAAACCGCTGCATCTGATCCGAATCGTTTTTCTTGTTGCCGTGCTGGGCGCGGCCCCCCTTGCCGCGCAGGACGCGGCAGAGGGACGGGGTAGATCCCTGATGCAGGAGGGTGCGCGCCTCTTTTTCGAGGGGATACAGCGCGAGATGGGACCGGCGCTTGAGGGCTTGCGCGACCGCGCCCAAGCGATGGAACCAGCCCTGCGCCAGTTTGTCGAGGAAATGGGACCGGCGTTGCGCGAGCTTATGGACGAGATCGGCGATGTCAGCGCCTATCACGCGCCCGAGGTGCTGCCCAACGGCGACATTCTCCTGCGCCGCAAGACACCGCAAGAGATAAAAGACACACCTTTGCCAGAGGGTGAAATCGAACTCTGATCGTGAATGCCCTGTTACTTTGGCGTATTGATCACGGTCCGCGCCGAAAGGGTCGACGCGAGCGAGGCAAAGCGTGCCTTCGCCACCTCGCCAAAGAGCGGGGAGGCCTCTGCCGACAGGCGCAATTCGAGCACCTTCTTTTGAGGGAACCACCGCAACTCCCCCATATGCGCGTTGCGCTTGAGCCAGAGCATTGCGGCAAAACGCATGGCCTTGCCCAGAACCTCAGCCTCTTTGCGGTCCTTCTCGGGCAGCAACCCATCAAGATCGGCAAAGCGGCTGCCTTCACGCTTGTTCGAATAGCGGTGCAGCAGGGCAAGGCCCAGATAGACCCGTTCGGAATGTTTGAGCCCGCCCAGATTGGCGCGGGTGGCGTTGTCGAAACAGACTTCTGCGCGGTAATCGGGATGGGCGCGCCAACTGACATCGTGCAAGAGGCAGGCGGCGCGGATCATGCGGCGGCGCTCGGGCTTGGCGGATTTGAAGAGCGGCAGAATGAAGTGATAGATTACCTTGCCAAAGCCGGGCAGGCGCGCATCCTTCTGTTCGGCAAAGCGGCAGGCTTCGATCAACGGATCGCGGTCGCGCAGCATTTGGGGCATCTGTTCGTAGAGCAGGCCCTCGCGGATACCATAGCTGGACAGCGCGATGTCGCGCGGCTTGAAAGTCTTGATCAACTCGCCCAGAACCTCGATGGCCTGCGGCACAAGTTCGACCCGCGCCATCGACACGCCGGATTGCGCGCGCAGCGTTTCGGCATCGTATTTTTCGATGTATTTGATGGTCGCGCGCACATCTGCGGGAGTCATCCTGTATTCATGCAGCACATGCAGCGGGTATCTGCGCCGCACCATGTCGATACGTGCAATAGCCCGCCACGATCCACCAACCAGAAAGAGGCGGTTCTTTTGCTCGCCCAGCTCAGAGCGCATCGCGTTCAGGGTCTGACGAATATAGGCGCGGCGTTCCTTCTTGCCGCCTTTCAGGTCGCGCAGCTTGAGTGGGCCAAGCTGGGACGATATGCATGCGCCCACCTTGCCGCCGTTGATCTCGGCCAGTTCCATCGACGAGCCGCCAAGGTCGCAGACAAGACCGTAGGCCCCCGGCCACCCCAAGAGCACGCCTTGTGCCGACAGTCGCGCCTCTTCGCGCCCGTCGATAACCCAGAGTTTGAGGCCGGTTTCCCGCTCCACCTCGGCGCAAAATTCTTCTCCGTCGCTGGCTTCGCGCACGGCGGCGGTTGCGACGATAACAAGCGGGCCGGTATCCATGCCTTCGGCCAGCATCTTGAACCGCTTTAGCGCCTCAAGCGCACGCTCGCGGCCCACCGGGTTGAGGCGCCCGCTCTCGGACATCCCCGCCCCAAGAGCGCACATGATCTTTTCGTTGTAAAAATAGGCCGGACTCCGGGCTGCCCCGTCAAACACCACAAGGCGCACGGAATTGGAGCCGACATCGACCACGCCCACGCGGCTGAGTGCGCGCGCGGATGGGCTATCGAACAGG
>JBLRXE010000338.1:0-3255 GCA_047920895.1 Roseovarius sp. | reverse complement strand
CGAGTTCGGGATGTTTTTGGCGGCTGCCGCTGACCGTAAACGCAGCCCGCGCCACATCACCGAAATACTCGATAACATGACAGAGCTCTACACGGCAGCCGGCGGGATCTTCCTCGGCGCGGAATACGCCAACCGGGACGGAACGAATGAGCGGCGCGATATCAACCAGCCCTGCCTGTGCGTCTATGGCACCACGACGCCGCTGCATTTTTGGGGTGCGCTGCAGGGCGCCAACGTTGTCGATGGCTCGCTTGCCCGTTTCCTGATCCTGCCGAGCGACGAGGACTATCCCGACGAGAACATTGCCGTCGGCATCCGGCAGGCCCCACCCGCGCTGATCCAGGGGCTTCAGCGCTTGGCAGCCGGCGGTGGGCACCAGAAGGGCAATCTTGCAGGCAAGACGGCGGATCAGAACACGACTGTCACACCGATGATCGTCCCCATGACCGATGAGGCCCGCGCGAGGTTCAAGACGCTCAGTGTCGAATTGACGGGAGAGTTGCGGGCAGCCGCTGGTACGGCATGTACAGCGATTCTGGCGCGTATTGGTGAGAACGCGCTCAAACTCGCATTGATCGTGGCGGTGGGCCGTGATCCAGCACGTCCTGAAATCGACATCACTGCCACGGACTGGGCCATTGGCTTTGTCCAGAACTACGCACGGCGGACGATCGAGGCTGTCGAGCGGCATGTGGCCGATACCGAGGTTGAGGCGCATCTCAAGCGCCTCAAGGAAATCATCAGGAATGCCGGCGCAAAGGGGATCACCAAATCCGAAATCACCCGCGCATCACAATGGTTGAAATCCCGCGACCGAAATGAGATTCTGGAAACGCTGATCGAAAGCGGGGACATCACCACCGGCATGCGCGGCTCATCGACAAGGCAAGCCATGGTCTACCGGATGGCCAGATGGCATGGACCCTGGCGAGATGCTTCAGGGCGCAAAATCAGTCAGAAGGAACCGTGATGATGCGTAACCTGCTGGAAGTAATCTGGAAAATATGTTCCTTCACGTCCTTCAATCTTTCAAGAGGATACCTATACCCCTCGCGTGTATGCGCGCGCGATTAAGAATAGAGAGACATACCCTTTATAACTATATAATTAATTGAACTATTATATATTACTAAGGGACATCAACGGGTTAGTAGGGCCAAACCTTCATTGAAGGCCCCTTGAAGCCAAAGACGAATTCGCTGGGCGGCCAGCTCGCCCCGCACCTGACGTGACCAGACCACCCTTCGGGGCCTGGCGAGACCGCAGCCTTCACCGGCCAGCCCTCTCGCCTCGCTCGCCAAAGCGAAGAGGAGGTCTGCATGACCCAACCCACACAAACCCCGCGCACCATCCTGGCCCTCGATCTGGGCACCACCACCGGCTGGGCCATCCGTGGCTATGACGGCCTGATCACCAGCGGCACCGCCAGCTTCAAGCCCGGTCGCTACGATGGCGGTGGCATGCGCTATCTGCGCTTTACCAACTGGCTGACCGAGATGGACCGGCTGTCCGGGCCGATCGCCACGATCTGGTTTGAAGAAGTCAGGCGGCATACGGGCACCGATGCTGCCCACATCTACGGTGGTCTGATGGCCTCGCTGACCAGCTGGGGTGAACTCAGGGGCGTGCCATATGAGGGCGTGCCCGTTGGTACCATCAAGCGTCACGCCACGGGCAAGGGCAACGCTCCAAAGCAGGCCATGATTGATGCGGCGTGCGCCCGCGGGTTCTCGCCCGCCGACGACAACGAGGCCGATGCCCTTGCTCTGCTGCTCTGGGCCATTGAAACGAATGGGGGTGTGGAATGAACCGCCATATCGGCCTTGAGCGCCGCGACGGGTTTGACGTTGGCCGCGATCCGCGCGCCGTGTCGGCGGATGAGTTGATGCAGCTTGGCCATGCTCGGGTGTCGCCGCTTCGGGCCCTTCGCCTCAAATGCCTCGATTGCTGCAACGACTCTGCGCAGGAGGTGCGGCTCTGCACAGCGGCCGATTGCCCCAGCTGGCCGTTCCGGATGGGCAAGAACCCGTGGCTGTCACCATTAAGTGCAGAGGCCCGTGCACAGAGAGCCGACCTGATGCGCCGCAATCGTGTCTCCGCGTTGACGACACCTGATAAAACTCAGGTGCAAACCGACGCCTCCGGTTTTGATAGGGGTAGGGTGCTAAATGACACGACCGTTGATTTACCCCCCGCAAAACAGGGTGTCGCAGGGGGAGGTGTGCAATGAGTGGCATGCGGTTCACACCAAAGGGGTATGGCGGTCACCGCCGGGACCCCGAGCAGGTCAAGCACGATGGTTGGCACGAACAAGGTGTGTTGGCCGTCAGCATCCATGACGACCGCCTGACATGGCCCGAGCGCGCATTGGTCGAACAGCTTGGTGCCAAGCTCTACGGGCCACGTCCCACAGAGGAGGTGCGCAATGGGTGATCACATCTGGACCGCCGACGACGTGGCCGACCATTTTGAGGGGGCGTTCCGTACGCTGCGCAAGCTGCCGCCGGTCAAGGCGCGCGGGTATTTCAATGCATGGCCCGACTTTGCCCGATCGAGAAAGGAGATCGCAGCCATGGAGCCAGAGCCTATGCGGGTCTGGCCGTCGGCGACAGCCATCACCCGGCTCGAGCAGACCTTCGATTGGGTGCTCTGGATCGAGGAAGCTGAACGTAAGCTGATCTGGTCGCGGGCAAGCCGCGTGCCATGGAAGCAGATCTGCTGGGAGTTGGGATGTGACCGCACAACGGCATGGCGTAAACATAAGCTGGCATTGACGAAAATTGCATCTCGGCTGAATGCTGGTTGACACAAATAATTTGGAAAGGTTTCTTGTAGTCTGACCGCATTGCAGAAGCGCTGTGCAATCGGGGCAAAGGGGGAAAGAATGATCAGAAGCGAATTGGTGGCGAGGCTTGCAGCAGAAAATCCTCACCTGACCTACTCGGATGCAGAAAATGTCGTGTCTACAATTTTCGATACGATTGTGCGCCACCTCGAAAAAGGCGGGCGTGTCGAGTTTCGGGGTCTTGGGGCGTTTACCGTTCGGAGGCGCAACCCCAAGAACGGGCGCAACCCAAGCACCGGCGAACTTGTTGTTGTTGAGGGAAAGTCGGTCCCGTTCTTCAAGGCCGGAAAGAAACTGCGTGATCGGGTGAATGCTGCAACTGCATAGCGTGTTGCAACACTTTCGTGTTCGACACATGCAACATTTAAATGCTACCTGTAAGGCATAATGGGGAGAGTGCGTTGGAAGAC
>JBLRXE010000337.1:0-3262 GCA_047920895.1 Roseovarius sp. | reverse complement strand
TTCAGCGCCGATTTGCCGCCACGGGATTATTTCACAGATGAAATCCGGCGTCAGTTGAGTCAGGATTTCGGCGAGGGCGAATTCTTTACCGGCGGTCTGTCGGTGCGCGCGACCATCGACCCCGAGATGCAGGTGCATGCCGCGCGGGCACTGCGGCGTCAGTTGGAAAATTACGACAGAGGACAGGGGCGGTGGCGCGGCACGGGCGCGCGTCTGCCCGCCGAAGTGCTGAACGATGAGGCGGAGTGGCGCGCGGCGCTCTCGGCGCTGAGCGTGCCGCGCGATATCGACCTTGATGGCATCTGGCATCCGGCGGTGGTGCTGGGGATCGGCGCGCAGGCGATGCAGGTGGGAATCGAGGGTGTCGACGGCGTGCAAGAGGTGCCGCGCAGCGATATCAAGTGGTTGCGCGGTGATTTCGCGGCCACATTCGATCTGGGCGATGTGGTGCATGTGCGGGCTGTGACCACGGATGGGGCGTTCGTGAACTGGTCGCTGCGGCAGGTGCCCGAGGTGCAGGGCGGTTTCGTGGCGATGGATGTGAACACCGGCCGCGTGATTTCCATGCAGGGCGGGTTTTCCTATCAGGCCTCGGTGTTCAACCGCACCACGCAGGCGTTGCGGCAGCCGGGATCGAGTTTCAAGCCGTTTGTCTATGCCGCCGCCCTCGACAGTGGTTATTCGCCCGCCACCATCGTGATCGACGCGCCGATCGAGATCAACACGCCGCAGGGTCTGTGGCGGCCGCGCAATTCGACGAACAAGTTTTACGGCCCCACGCCGCTGCGCACCGGCATCGAGCAGTCGCGCAATCTGATGACCATCCGTCTGGCACAAGAGGTGGGCATGGATGTGATCGCGGATTATGCCGAGCGATTCGGCGTTTATGAGAACATGGGGCGGTTTCTGGCCAATTCGCTGGGGTCCGAGGAGACCACGCTCTATAACATGGTCGCCGCCTATGCGATGTTCGCCAATGGCGGCGAGCGGGTGCGCCCCACCTTGGTGGACCGGGTGCAGGATCGCCATGGCAAGACGGTCTATCGCCACGATCAGCGTAATTGCGTCGATTGCGGCGATCCCGGCATCCCGGCGGATCGCGGCCCGCGCATCGTGTCGGATCGTGAGCGGGTGATGAATGCGGTCACGGCCTATCAGTTGACCTCGATGCTCAAGGGGGTTGTGGATCGCGGCACGGCCTCGGGGGCCATCAATCTGCCGGTGCCGGTGGCGGGCAAGACCGGCACCACCAATGACGCGCGCGATGTGTGGTTCGTGGGCTTTACCAGCAATATCGCGGCGGGTTGTTATATCGGCCATGACCAGCCGCGCGGATTGGGGCGGTCGGCCTATGGCTCGTCGCTCTGCGGGCCGGTGTTTCAGGACTTCATGGAAGAGGCGGTCAAGAAATACGGCGGCGGTCCGTTTGAAGTGCCGCCCGGCGGGCATTTCATCAAGATCGACCGATTCACCGGCGCGCGGCTGTCGGATGATGCCGTAGGCGAGAATGTGGTGGCCGAGTATTTCCGCGATGGCGAGGAGCCGGTGTTTGGCCTGACCTATGACGGGGGCTTTGCCATGGGCAATGATCTTGATCTCTTTGCCGCGGGCGAGCGCGAGCGGGTGCAGGAGGTCACGACATCGACCGGCGAGAAGGCAAAGGTGGGCGGCAAGGCCAGTTTCGGGTCGATGAGTTCGGGCGGGCTTTACTAGGGTCCGGGCTCTCTTGCCCGGCCCGGCGCGCTGCGCTATCACCCGCACCTGACCAGACAAGGACATTCCGATGCGCGCAGAAACCCAGAACCTCGTGGCCGAAATCGAAAAGTCGTTGGAGCTGTTGCGTCAGCGGCTGGGGTGGGAGACCGCCCGGCACCGGCTGGAGGAATTCAACGCGCGTGTCGAAGATCCGACGCTCTGGGATGATCCCGCCCGCGCGCAGGCGCTGATGCGCGAGCGGCAGGCGCTGGTTGATGCGCTCGCCACCCATGACAGTATCAAGCAGGAGCTGGAGGACAATCTGGGCCTGATCGAGTTGGGCGAGGCCGAAAGTGACGCTGAAGTCGTGGCCGAGGCCGAGGCCGCGATCAAGGCGCTGGCGCAGGTAGCCGCCGCCAAGGAGTTGGAGGCGCTGCTCGACGGCGAGGCGGATTCCAACGATACGTTTCTGGAAATCAACGCAGGGGCAGGCGGCACAGAAAGCTGTGACTGGGCGTCGATGCTGGCGCGGATGTATGTGCGTTGGGCGGAAAAGCGCGGCTACACCGTCGAACTGCAATCGGAATCGGCGGGCGATGAGGCGGGGATCAAATCCGCCGCTTACAAGATCAGCGGTCACAATGCCTATGGCTGGCTCAAGTCCGAATCGGGCGTGCACCGCCTCGTGCGGATTTCGCCGTTTGATTCGGCGGCCAAGCGGCACACGTCGTTTTCTTCGGTCTGGGTCTATCCGGTGGTGGATGACAATATCGAGATCGAGGTCAACCCGTCGGATATTCGCATCGACACCTATCGCAGTTCCGGTGCGGGCGGGCAGCATGTGAACACCACCGACTCGGCGGTGCGGATCACGCATATGCCCACGGGAATTGTGGTGACGAGCAGCCAGAAATCGCAACACCAGAACCGTGACATCGCGATGAAAGCGCTGAAATCGCGGCTCTACCAGTTGGAGCTGGACCGCCGCACCGCCGCTATCAACGAGGCCCATGACAACAAGGGCGACGCGGGCTGGGGCAATCAGATCCGGTCCTACGTCTTGCAGCCCTATCAGATGGTCAAGGATTTGCGGACCGGCCACGAGACTTCGGACACCAAGGGGGTGCTCGATGGCGACCTTGACGATTTCATGGCCGCCACCCTTGCGATGAACGTCAGCGGCAAGAGCCGGGCCGAGGCGCAGGGGGGCGATTGACCGGGGCTGGTCTGACTGATTAGGGTGTGGTCTTGGGAAATATGTGGGGAAATCCGGGGAGCATGGCCGCTTTGCCGCTTTCAACCGCCGGGATGAGCCATTAGATAAAGAGCTGAAATTCCCGGGGATGATAACGGCCCCCGAGAAAGGGAGAGATTGAGATGCTGAACAATATTGGCCTTCCGGGGCTTCTTCTGATTGCGGTGGTGGTGCTGGTGCTCTTTGGGCGCGGCAAGATTTCGTCGCTCATGGGCGAGGTGGGCAAGGGCATCACCTCTTTCAAGAAAGGGGTCGCCGAGGGCACCAAGGAACTGGATGACGCCAGCAAGGAGTCTGCGGAAACCGCGCGCG